>CALHDG010000234.1 GCA_938023075.1 uncultured Chitinophagales bacterium | reverse complement strand
GGCATAAAAAGTACCAAAAAAATCATGGCTGTTCTCGTCTTGTTCCTTTTTGCAGGTCTTAAATATAGCTTCAATGTTTTCATTTTTAAACTCGTAGTTAGCAGCCAGAAATTCATTGATATTTTTAGCGGGCTTTTGTTCATCCATATAGGTGTAATTGGTGGGTGCGGAATTGTTCACAAAAGTCTCGTCTAATTGTTGGTATTTTTTCCACCATAAATAATCCTGATCAATAAAATCATATTGTGTTGTGGCGCCTTGCATCGAAATCCGCATCTGTATTCTGGAAAGCACCGCTTTGTCAATTTGATCGGGAATGTTGGTAAACAGACTAATTAAGCGGTTGCCATAATTAACGGCATAAGCGCCTTCGGTGTTTCTTAAAAACACGCCGATAAATTCGCGCACTCCAGCAGAAACACCTTGTCGGGTTCGCTCTTCCAAATTGTTTTCGGCATCATCAATTGGGGCGAAAATAATTTTATTGGGGTCTTGCATAGGTTTAAACCATTCCATTGCCCGCTCTGCGGTGCCGCCTTGAAAAGTGGAGACAATATTTTCGGGCAGGGGCCAAAACAAAAAGGGATAGCCTAACTGTTCGCAGCGTTGGTGTAAAATGGTGGCGGTTGCAGCTATCAACATACTTTTACCGGTGCCGGGTTTGCCATCTGCCATCGTAATAGAAGGTAAGCCGCCTAATTCATTCAACGGGTTTTTCTTCGCTTCAAAATCATAACACAACAAGCGTTCGGCATAGCGCTTGAACAGATGCTTTGCCTGCTTGTTGGCAACTATGGCTTCCATTTCGGTGGGGTTAAATTGCATGCCTTTTACAGCAATGGCTGCATTGTGTTCAAAGCCTTGAATACTAAAATCGGAATGTTCTAACTTGTAATGATTTTGTGTAAAGGCTTCGCTGTATTTTAAGGCACTTTTACGCAGTTCAATTTCTTCAACCAAGCGTTCAAAATATAGTAGGGTTAATTTTAGCATATGTAAATCGCTTTGTACAACACCTGATCGCTCTAAATAAGCGGCGTAGTAATACAAGCTGCACTGCATAGCTTTCGAAGGTCTGCTTAAACTCAATTCCGGAATTCCACCAAAATCAATTTGTATGGAGGTGGCTTCGTCGGTTAAATAGTTGTTTAATTTATGGCTGATGTAACTCGCCGCACAAAATAATAAGATTGCCGATTGCGTTTGACTTTTATCATGAAACTCCGGCAACTCCGATTGATGCAGGCTGTCGTTTTTATTTTTTTGTTGCAGCAACTCCAAGCCACTCGCACCGGCATACAGGTTTGCCACATATTTGCCTAGGCAATAACCGGTTCTAATGGCATTTAATATATAGTTTGCGGTATTCGATAAAATTACCCGGTCTTTACTAATGTCTACCGCTGCTTTTAAAATCGACAACTGATCTTCCTGATGCAGCTCTAAGGCTTTGCTTACATTGGTTAAAAAATTTAAATCAATGTTAGAGCCTTTGCTTTTTTTATCGGGCAACCAACTTACTTGCTTTAAATAAGCGGTAATGTTTTCTTTAAATTCTTCTAAATCTTTTCTTTTTATTTTGAGTAATGATGTTTCTTGTTTTTCCATGGTTCATTTTATTTGTTTAAAATTGATTATCGTTTTGCTTGCTACGAAGCACTGCAGTTTGTAAACTAGCCCCAATTGCAGCGGATAGGCGTCAGGTTTGTATATTTTTAATTCATAAATTGTTGTTTATCAAAATTTTTATTTCGTATTTTCATGCCAAATATTATATAGTTATGGTGAAAATAATTAATTTTGTTTAAAACCAATACACCCGAGAAGAGTTATCACCTATAGACCGGCTCAATATTGAATAATTGGCTAAATGTACAGGCTACTATAAACGTGGTCCAAAAAAAATTACAGCTACTAATCTGTTTAAAAGTTTTTTGCTAATGAAAAAATCGAGTCGAAACAGCTTAAGAGTTTGGGCTACTGAATTAGGGAAATTGATTAAAGGCATGGTTAGCAAAGAGGCTTTAAACGAGCGTTTAAATGAACAAGGTGTAGCCTTGTTTAGGAGCATACTCAAGCATTATTTAGAACTTAAACTAAACAAAGAAAAGATTGAAGTTAGTAAAGAAAACAATGCAGATTCAATCCAATACTTTAATAGAATTTTAATTAGAGACTGTACGGTGCAGCAGGTTAATAGTGCTTTAAGTGCATACTTTCCAGGCAGCTTTTTAAGTGGTGAACCAACGAATCTTATTCGCATTAAAGCCTTGTATGATTTCACCTCCGAACAATGGGTAAATTTTGGTTTTACTACTTAGGGGAAAACGATCAAGGTGCAGCTTTTGACATCGCCCATTATATGAAAAAAAAAGATCTTTTATTACAAAATTTGGGTTACTTTGTTTTTAATTGGTTAGAGCAAATACTTGAACATCAATAAATTATAACTAAGTGGGATAATAAAACCAATTTATACGAACTGAACGAAGAAAAGATAGATTTGCTTAAATTAATAACTTAAGTTTCGGTAGTAAAATAATTGCTGTTCCAATGGAACCTGTTCCATTGTGTCAACAAAAGCATTGTCACTTTACTACAACAAGTGAACAGGTTCACTTGGATGATTTTATGCTTTATATGTTGAATTAAGTTAACATTTAGTACTTCAATTTCCATAAATAATTTATATTCATGTTATTATGAAATAAACACTACTACCGAAACTTAAATTATTAAAGGGTAAAAAAAGGGTAGATATGGATGTATTGGTAGGTAGCAAAAAAAAATTACCAATGCGTTTAGTGGCAAAAAAAATGAATCCAGAAATAGGAAAAAAACGAATAGAAGAAGCGCGCAAAGATCGACACTCAAAGTCTAATCATTCTGCCCAGTATTATAAGTTACTAGCTTATGAAATTTATTTAACTAATGTAAAAGCAGATATGTTAGATACTAATAAGATAGCCAAACTATATGGACTAAGATGGCATATTGAAATTCTGTTTAAATCCTGGAAATCTTTTGACAATTTTAAGACTGTTTTAAAAGAAAGAAGAATGAAAGTAGAACGCTTGAAATTTAGCGTATATGCTATTTTAATAAAAGTATCGTGAGCGTAAAATATATTTTATCAATATATAAAAAATTGAAGTTAATTTTATAGACCGATTAGTAACATAAAATACTTAGATACCATAAACACATATTTAGATACTTATAATTTTTTTAAGATTTTACAGCTATGGACAACTATATTTTTCAGCTTGTTCGTAAAAACCAGCAACCAGTTATCAATATAATCATACCAGCCAACACCCATATTAAACTGTTGTTTTGCTGCTTAATAGCACCTTGATTACCTGAAACAATTAAACCCGCCCAATGACTTGGATGTGCATTTTCGGTAAAAGCTTCCTCCATAAAATTAAGTTTGGCTTGCTGCAACGCCACATGTTTTGGTTTGCCTTGTTGTAAATTTTTGAAAAACCGGTTGACTATGTTGGCGGTAGATTCATCTTGAACGCTCCATAAACTAGTCACCAAACTCGAGCAACCGGCATAAGTAAACGCCCGCGATAAACTCATCACACCTTCCCCGTTTTGTAATTGCCCGCTACCGGTATTGCACGCATCTAACACCGCAAGGTCAGCCTGTAATTCCATATTATAGAGATTGGTGGCAGCTAATTCCGTATCCGAATCTTTTTGTGTTTGACTAAATAATAATTTGGTTTGCATGGGTTGTTCATCATTTAACAATACGTGCATAGCCAATTGCAAAACATTGAACTGATGTGCAACTTTTTCAAATTGCTGTCGACTTGCTTCTTTTTTTAAAAAGGAAATTCCACCAAATAATTGAGCATTGTCTTTTACACTTTGTTCAGCAAATGGCAAATCTCGCTGACCAGAGTCTTTACCATATGTCGGTGCAAAACCAGCATAGTTTATTTCTTTTGAGTTTAAATTTTCTTGCAGATGCTGCTCCACCCATAAAGCTCCAGAATAAGCATAGCCAATGGCTTTTTGTTTTAACAGGTAAGGAAGATTTTTGTAATTGATGTTTTCAGATTGAATAAAAGAATCAGTCAACAATGCACCAAAAGGGATATAATTTAAATTGCCATCAGGAATAATTAATAAGCTTGCAATTGCTTCAGACGAAACAGCCTCCGGTTTTTCAATTAACCATTGGTACAATTGATGAGCACTTTCTACAAATTGCCGATCCAATTGAGGGTTTTGAATAGTGTCTTTTAAGCTAAGTGAAAGCTGAAAGTTGTCAATAGTTTTCTGTAAGTTTTCAGGTTTATTGAATTGAAAAAGTTGTGCTTTATCTTTTTGAATTAAAAGGGTATGGATGTCATCCTCGCCCACAAAATATTCTACAACAGCAGTTGACTCATTCAACAAATCTTGAACCATATCTAAGGTGGTTTCGTTTTGTTGGTATTTTAATTGGTAATAGGTAGGATGATTTTGTTCTAAGGTATTGATGAGTTTTTGATATTGTTGTTGTAGCTCAAAAAGTTGAGTATCTATTTGGTTGAGCTCAATAGTATCTTCTGTTTCATAGCGTTGTAGCTTGTAAAAGGTGATGGCAATTTTCAAGTCTTTCTCTTGTTC
>CALHDG010000233.1 GCA_938023075.1 uncultured Chitinophagales bacterium | reverse complement strand
ATCATTTTTTATTAAATGCATTATATAATTTCCAGCATTGAATGCTGACAAATCAACAGATTGAACCGGCTGATTAACAACGGCTTCTTTAAGCAAAGCACCATTCATCGAAAATAATTGTATTTGGTAATTATGGGCATGCACATCAGCTATATTCAAATTCAAATAATCCACTACCGGGTTTGGATACAACTGTACAGAAGGGCTTACTAAGCCTTGGTTGTTGTTTATTGGCACAGGTCTGTTCGCAAAAACGCCTGGTGTAATCGTCTCAAAACAAGTAATGGTAATAGGGCTTTCCGAAATTGTACAAGGCGTAGTAACGTCGGTTTTAATTTCATAATCGAAACGAATTTGTTGCCCTTCATAAGGAAAATAACCTGGATCTACGGCGAAGTAAGGGTCAAAAATTCGCCCATCTTCTAACTCAATAAAATAATAACTAATGCCTCCACAAAAAGCATAAAAGAAGGTACCCGTGTTACTATCGCAAGTATTTAAATCTTCTACATTAACTACCAGCAAATAACTTTCTGTACAAATTTGGTTACTGACCGTATAGTATAATTTTTTTGCACCGGTTTCATTGCCAGAAAATATCCATAAAGGCGAACCGTCTGCTGTTGCAATGCTAAATACACCTTCACCAGACCAATATCCGTTTGGGTTAAGGGCTACAAAATCCATCAGATCTAATACTTCTCCATTTTGTATAGTGGTACTTACTTCACTAAGTTGAGCACTTGGTTTTTCCAAAACTTCCAGATTTAACACACTTGCCGGGCTTTCGCAAATAGAGCCATCTGGAAAATTAATAAATTCTGTTACCCACAATTGTTTGTTACCTGCTACAGTGGCATCAATACCTAAATCGCCGGCTGAACATAACAAACCGGGCTTATCGCATATATTAACTAAACTACCCATGCTGCCATTTTGATTGGTATAAACCCGGTAATTTGCACTGCCCAATTTTATACCGGCAAAAAAGTCATCTGCACAAATGGCGGGTTGTTCTGCTATTACCGGAGCTTCCATAAATTGATTGGTAATATGGTAGACCATTTCACAAGAAGTGCTGTTTCCATCTTCATCCGTAAAAATATATTGACGGGTAATGGTTGTTAAGGCTTCTTGCGTGTTAATCTCATCTACCACATCAAAAGCAATATTTGCTGAGGCGGTTTGGTCATCTACCGGATTAAACTCGCTGAAAGCCATGGCTGCCGGACTGCCAACCGGAGCACAGATATTGATTACCGTTGTTTGAGGGCAAGTAATTGTTGGTGCTGCACCAGAAGCCTGAGTATTGCCATTATTGGTGCTGGTAGAAGGCATCTGCAAAACACCTTGCGAGATACTACTTTCTGTTCCTTCAATCATCGTGTTTAAAGGTTCTCCTATAGAAAAATGTAAACCAAAACCGTCTTGTTTAAAAGAGGTGCCCATTGGAGAAATAACCGATGAACTAATGGATTGTGCCACTAAACAATGGCAACCGAAAAGGGCAAACGCGAAACTTAAAATTTTATATTTCATTGTTTTCAATTGTTTTAAATTTAAAAAAAATGGACAGTTGTTTTAATGGGTGTCGAGCGTTTTGGGTGCCGGGTGTTTCAGGTGTTTAAAGCAAGGTGGGTATTGGGTTCGGGGTATTTGCATAATCAGATAAAACGAACTGCCCATTGAAGGATTATATTTTTATACAAAGATCTGGTTTTTTCCTACAGTGGTTTTTTTGTTTAACCGACCGGCTTTTAAAGTTTGTTTGTTTTGTATCATTATCGACGTAATTTTAATTTTTATTTAATTTATAAATTGATTTCAGAGCAAATGTAAATAGCTTGAACATCTAAAAAAAATACAATTTTTGAAGGTTGTTTTACTAAAAAAAGTCAAAATGAAAGACGTATAGGATTTAACTAATTGATTATCAATTGTTTTAAATTTTTAAAATTTTGGTGTTGTCTAATTTTATTAAAATTGGTAGTTTTAGTGCTGTTTAATGTTGAGCTTATTTTACTCGTATACTTGAATTAAGACTGAAACTGAGAGGCTTTTATAAAATGAAGCTCTTTGGAATGAGAAAAAAAATAAATATACTATCTGACTTTGCCACTTTCTGGTATACTTTCTTGAAAAGCATTGATTTTGCAAGTTAGGGTTGGGAGATTTGATGCTTTGCTATCATTTTCGTTTTTGAAGAGGGGCGAACTTGGAAGACTAGCCCTGATTGCAGTGGTTATGCTGCCTGAAGCGTTGCAATTTTGTCGCAGAGCTGCAGCATTTGAACGGAAAGCAGGGAGCCCGTTTGTAAATATCCCAAAACTTTCGCTTCTAAAAATTTTAAATATTTTGGTGTGTAGTTTGGCTTAAGGCTTATTATAATGTTTCTAAAACAGCTAACAAAGTTTCAGGCTTTAGGCGTACACTATAATTTGGGTTTACATACTGAAATTGAATAATACCATCTTTAATAACAAATACCGCAGGCACGGGTAATTGATGGTGGGTTGCTCCGCTCCATTCTTCCAAATTTAATTGATATTCGTTTTTGTACTTATTAAATAAAGTATCATCTACATGCCAATTTAAACCAAAGGCTTTTATGGTTGCGGCATCAACATCGGCATAAACTTTAATTTCGGTGTTTGCTTTTTCATTGGTCTCTTTTAGTTTAGAGGCTTGATCGACTGTAACACCAAACATTTGATAACCCAAGTCTTCTACTTTTTGCTTGATATCGTTTAATTCGGCTAAGTGTTTTCTACAATATCCACACCAAGCACCTCTGTAAAAAACGAGTATGGTTGGTTTAGTATTCACCAAGCTGTCCATAGCAATCAATTGAGCATCGGCTGCCGCAAGCATAGTGGTTGGAATTTCGCTGCCTACTTTTAAAGGACAAACATCTTCCATAGTATTTTGAGCCGAAACAAGTTGTGTGGTTAATAGAGCTAACATTAATAGATAGGTTTTCATACTTCTACATTTAAGACATAAAGGTAAAGCACAATTTTTTTTAAAAAAATAAAACTCAAGTTATTTTTCGCAACTACAGGATTTAATGTTTTAAAATTACAGACTAATTTTTATGAATTATCAAAATTTCATACATTCGTTGCGATGTTTAAAAACTGAATAAATTATGATTAGTATACCAGAAGTATTAGAGCGTTTAAAAACAGGTAATCAGCGATTTGTAGCTGACAAATTAGATGGAAAATTGCAAGACAGTAGCAGAAGATCTTCTTTAACCGGAGGACAGCAACCATACGCCATTGTTTTAAGTTGTGCAGATAGCCGGGTAGTACCCGAATTAGCTTTTGATGTTGGTTTAGGTGAGTTATTTGTAGTTCGGGTTGCAGGCAATGTTGCCAACACATCTACCATTGCCAGTATTGAATATGCGGTAGCACATATTGGGTCTCCGGTATTGATAGTATTAGGGCACGAAAGCTGTGGAGCAGTTACTGCCGCCGTTAATGGTGGAGATAATGGCTATAGTTTAAATCATTTACTCTCGCATATTACGCCGGCAATTCATGCTAGTAAAGAAGGTGCTGAAGTAAATGATGTTGTAAAGATGAATGCACAATTGACCAAAAAAGAGTTGACTAGCCGTTCAGCTATTATTAAAAATGCGGTAGATAGTGGAAAACTTTCTATAGAGTCTGCCTATTATCATTTGGGTAGTGGAGAAGTTTCTTTCTTATAAAAACTTTTACCTTAAATGTATATAGAGAAGAATTTTGGGTTTTGGAATGTTATAAAATTTACAGGACGACATATATTATGGCTTACCATATGGGCAACTGCGGTAACTTGCCTTTATGAGTTAACGCATTGGACATGGCTTGCCGTGCCTTGGCTACCTATTTCTGTTATAGGTACGGCTGTTGCTTTTTATATTGGTTTTAAAAATAACCAAGCTTACGACCGGCTTTGGGAAGCGCGTAAAATTTGGGGAGCCATTGTAAATAGCAGCAGAGCTTGGGGTAGCACGGTATTGGCTTTTACCGGCAATTACTTTAGAGAGAAACGATTAACGGATATTGAACTTCAGCAACTAAGGCAACGTTTAATTTACCGGCACATTGGTTGGTTGTATGCTTTGCGAAACCAACTATTGATACCTACTACTTGGGAGCATATTAACCAAGGCAGGCATGTTGCAAAACAGGCGCAAAAAAGACAGGAGGAGTTTGGTACGGGCTTATACAAAGATACGGTAACCGAAGTAGAATTGAAAAATTTTTTACCAGCAGGTGAGTATGACCGATTGATCAATTATAAAAATACTGCTACTCAAATTATCAATGAGCAATCGATTGAATTGGCACAAATAAAAGATGAAAATACGATAGATGATTTCCGGCACATGGAATTGCAAAGTATTTTAAATGATTTTTATATTCATCAAGGCAAATGTGAGCGGATTAAGAAATTTCCCTTGCCTCGTCAATATGGTAGCACCAGTATTATTTTTATTGGCATCTTTATTTTATTGTTGCCCTTTGGTATGGCAAACGAGTTTCATAAATTGAATGAATCGTTAGTTTGGTTAGCTATTCCCTTTACTGTTTTGGTAGCTTGGGTTTACTTAATGATGGAGTTAGTGGGCGATTATTCAGAAAATCCGTTTGAAGGATTAGGTAATGATATTCCGATGCTATCGCTTTGCCGGGTAATAGAAATAGATTTACGTGAAATGTTAGGGGAAACCGACTTGCCGCCTAATATTGAGCCTATTAATGGAGTATTGATGTGATTTTTTGACAAGTTTATCTAAACAAGAAAGTAGTTCACACTTTTTTAATATTTTTTGAAGCGAAACTATTTGGCTTTATAAGAACACCCGTCCCGCTTTCCGCTCAAATGCCATTTGCCAACGCTGCAAAAGCCACTCAAAATGGCATAACCGCTGCAATCGGGGCTATATTAAAAACTTCGGTGCTTCGTTGAAAGAAAAAAACAATGACAATTCAAAACAAGAAAGTATCAACCACTTTGATAAACTTGTCCGATTTTTTACCAGAAAAGTTGAATTTGTTATTTCATTTTAAACAAATTAAAAAACCGGAATTTCACCGGTTCTTAAAAACTTGCTATAGTTATTGAGGTAAATTGGGGATAGTTAATAATCGTAATACATATTTTGTGCCGAAATGTTGCATTTAACCTATATTTAAGTGAAAATTATTGTTAATACTTCATAAAAAAGTTTAAAATGATAGCAGAGGTTTACGTATTATTGGAAAAAACGATTTTAGGTTAAGTAAAAAACAATCTAATCTATAAGATTTGATATTCTCTGATATACTTCATCATTTATTATAAAAGCTCTTTAACAAATTTGAATTAATACCAATTTAACCATTACATGTAGCTCAAATTTTGGTTTATTGTTGAGAGTTCAATGAATCAAGTTAAGTACATGCTTTTTGTTAAAATACTCGACTCAACTGATAGCTATGTCTGCGTTTAAAACTCATCAAATTAAGCTTCTACTTGGCTTCGGTTAAGCCTGCGTTAGTCTAAAAAAAACTGCTTTAAATTGATCAATTTATTTCCTCCTCATCTCTAAAAACAAAATGAGTATGTCAAAAATCATTTTGAAAATTAAACGCTATTTGGGTTAAACCAAGTTTTCGGGCATACGACAAGAGTTTAATTTTACGTATTTTTCAATAAAATTCATAATTAATGAATTATCTATTTCTAAATAAACACCCATTGGGGGAACTTTTTTGTTAAAATTTAAAGCCTGATTAAACTTTGGGGATAATGTGGTCGTCTTAGTGGTATTGTAAAACAAAAAATATATAATTATGAGACAACTGCTTGTTACTTCCTTAATCATTTTATCTGCAGCTTTTATTGCTAATGCACAATGTAACGACAAAGGTCCGTCGAATAATCGATCAGGAAATAGTTGGGAAAGCCGCTGGGATAATTTTAAGGATGACTGTAAAGAACGAAAAAATAGACGACACCAAATGGACAACCCTCAAAAAGCCATTTTTGTAGAGTGGCGTGGTAATGGTATTGGCAGATCCATCAATTTTGATTCGCGCTTCAGCAATGGTCGCAATGGCTTAGGTATGCGAGTAGGTATTGGTGCTACCGAGTTTGAATACAACAGAGGTACTGAAAATCAAGTGACCTATGATGCCTTAACCATACCAGCCGAAATCAATTATTTATTTGGCAAACGTCGCCACAGTTTAGAAACCGGTGTAGGCTTTACCACTATTTTAGAACAAAACAACGACGCGTTTAATGGTCAGGCATTTTTAAATATTGGCTATCGTTTTAAGCCCATTAGAAAAGGGATTATTTTTAGATTTAACTATACCCCAACTTTTGATGCCAACGGTATTGAATTTGGAAAGACCGGTATTTCGTTGGGTTGGGGTTTCTAATCTCCACTTTGCTTTAAACTAAATTATTGTATTCATAAATAAATTAGAAAGGAAAGGATGTCGGTTGGCATCCTTTTTTTGTTGTGTGTTTTGAAGCAAGTCGTAATTAGTTTATTCAAACATCCAAAACCATATTGCTTTTTCAAGATAAAGTATATAGCTTGCAGCGTATATGGCAGGCAGTACATTTGGGCAGTTGTTTAAAATTCATACCTATGGCGAATCACATGGAAAAGCCATTGGCGTAATTGTAGATGGTTGTCCGGCAGGTTTAGTAATAGATGAAGATTTTATTAATGAAGAACTTCAAAGGCGTAAACCTGGTCAATCAAAAATTACGACACAGCGTAAAGAACCGGATGAAGTCCATATTTTATCGGGTACTTTTGAGGGCAAAACCACCGGAACCCCCATTCATTTAATCATTCACAACAAAGATCAAAAAAGTAAAGACTACAGTCATATCAAAGATAGTTACAGACCTTCTCATGCCGATTTTACTTGGCAAGAGAAATTTGGATTAAGAGACTACCGTGGCGGTGGACGATCCTCTGCCAGAGAAACGGCTGCGAGAGTTGCCGCAGGGGCTATTGCCAAACTGATGCTGACCAAGGTAGGTGTACGCATTCATGCCTTTGTTCAACAAGTTGGTCATTTAAAATTAGAAAGCCCATACCAAGAGTTAGATTTTACTCAAACAGAACAAAACATTGTTCGCTGCCCTAATTTGGAAATGGCGCAAAAAATGATTGCTTTAATAGATGAAACGCGTAAAAAAGGAGATACCATTGGCGGCATCATACAATGCGTAATTGAAGGTACGCCGGTAGGTTTAGGGCAACCGGTATTTGACAAATTACAAGCTGATTTAGCAAAGGCAATGCTAAGCATTAATGCAGTTAAGGGTTTTGAATATGGCAGTGGTTTTGCGGCAGCCGCTATGAATGGTTTAAGCCACAACGATATTTTTGAAAATCAATCGGGCAAGGTTACTACACAGACTAATTATTCAGGTGGCATACAAGGCGGCATCAGTAATGGGATGGATATTTATTTTAACGTTGCTTTTAAACCGGTGGCAACGGTTATGCGCGATCAACAAAGTATAAACACCGCCGGCAACGAGGTTACTGTTAAAGGTAAAGGCAGGCACGACCCTTGCGTGGTTCCACGAGCTGTACCCATTGTGGAGGCTATGGCGGCTTTGGTTTTAGCAGATCATTATTTACGATCCCGGTCAGATCAAATTGACAATTAGTTACAAACATCCATATCATCATTTTTTTTTGAAGCGAAACGGACAAAATAATTTCAAACAATGAACGTACACGAAATCCCTTTAGATTGTAATACTAACCTGTTTGCCATTTCTTCATTTTTGATTGAAACTACCGAAGGTCCGGTAATTGTTGAATCCGGTCCGCATTCAACCATTCAATCTTTAGAAGCGGGTATACAACGGTGTGGATATCAAATTCAAGATGTAAAGCATGTATTGCTAACGCATATTCACTTAGACCATGGCGGAGCTGCCTGGTATTTTGCCGAACAAGGAGCACAAATTTACTTGCACCCATTGGGTTATAAGCATATGCACGACCCGTCAAAATTATTAGCCTCTGCCAAAATATTGTATGGAGATATGATGGATCAACTTTGGGGAACCCTTAAACCAATAGCTGCAGAAAAATTAACCACTGTTGAAGATGACATGCAGTTAACTATAGGTGAACATACTTTTAAAGCCATCTATTCACCTGGGCATGCCAAACATCATGTTGCCTGGCAGTTGAACCATATTTTATTTACCGGTGATGTTGCTGGAATTTGTATTGAAAGCGGTCCGGTGGTGCCGCCCTGCCCACCACCTGACATTCATATAGAAGATTGGTTAGCCTCCATCAATAAAATTACGGCAATTAAAGAAATTGATACTTATTACCTTACGCATGGTGGCAAAATTACAGACTGTGTACCACATATGGAAAAGCTGCAATTTATGCTGAAAGCCTATGCTCAATTTATAAAACCTTACTATGAAAAAGGAGCTACAGTACAAGAAATAGTGCAGCCATTTAATGAATTTGTAAAAACCTTGCTCCTGGAAAAAGGAGCTAGTCAAACCGATTTAGATATTTATGAAACCTCCAATCCTTCGTTTATGGCAGTTGCCGGTTTACTCCGTTATTGGAAGAAAAAATTAGGATAATAATTTTGACAATGTTTCATCAAAATCTTTGACAAGTCTATTTAAACAACAAAGTAGTTGAAACTATTGCAATAATTTTTTTTTGAAGCGAAACCTTGCAGCATGATAATAACGGTGGTCCCGCTTTCCGCTCAAATGCCATTTGCCTGCGCTTCAAAGCCGCTCGAAATGGCATAACCGCTGCAATCGGGGCTAGTTTAAAAAAGTTGGTGCTTCGTAGCAAGACAAAAAACACCAACAATCAAAAACAGAAAAGTATCAACTACTTTGATAAACTTGTCAAATATCTACTTGTTTATAGCTGCTCAGAACTCCAGACCCTTCGTAAAATGAAGTGCCACCTAAAAAGCAAATGGTTTCAATGGTAGCCCTTAGACCTGTCAGGTCTTGATAGCTTGTTATTCCATTTTAGCCAGACATTGAAACGTTTTGCAAAATGGTATTTGAGCATAAAGCGGGACCAACAGTTTCTGCGTGTTTATCGGTTTCGCTTCTATTTATTTTAACGCAAAAAAAACTAATTTTCTAATAGTAATGCCGCTCCTTCTTCACCAACCAGCATGCCAATAGCAACACCCATGCCTCCTAACCGGATAGCTACCGCTATTTTATCTGATAGTTTTTTTACAATGGGTGTTTTGGGTGTTTCGGGTGTTTTGGTTGCTTTGCTACTACCAACACCTAAAATGCCACTCCACCATCTGTCAATTTCGAAAGATTGATTGGGTAAAAAATGTGTTTTTAATAAATTGATTAAATATTGTTGTATGTCTTCTGTAGTTCCAAAAGCATCGGTTTGTTCTTGTTTTGGATTTATATTTCTACCACCACCCAGCAAAATCCGGTTATGAATATTTCTGAAATAAACATACCCTCTATTGTAATGAAAGCAACCTTTTAACAATAAATTTGGTATAGGCTTGGTAATCAAAACCTGATTACGGGCAGGCTGAAGCTCCAATTGTGGCAATAATTTTTTTGTGAAACCATTTGTAGCAATTAAAACTTTAGCAATTTTTATGTTCCAATTATTGGCGGTTTTTAACAGCACAAATTTTTCTTCTTGCTGTATGTTAGTAATGGTAATGCCATTCAAAATTTCAATACCCAAAGTTTTGGCTTTTTGTAGCAGTGCTTTCATCATTGCACCGGTATCAATTTGTCCCTCGCTTTTGTTATAAATTAGGTGTTTAATTTTTTGAAAACCAAAAGTTTGAATTTCTTTATTCCGCAGACTAAAGGTTTGTTGTTCACCGGTAATATCTTTAATCATTGTATTGAGAAAGTCTATTTTTTCAAGGCACTGTTCAAATAAAGCATCATCTGAGTTTTTAAAAAGCTCATAAGCACCAAGGGCTTGATAATGTATATTGTCTACACCTAAATCGTTTTTCATCTTTTGCAAACCTTTCCATCGTTTTTCTAACAAATTGAACACTACTGCTTCGGGTTGGTGGCTTAAGTCATCTAACAATTCGGAAACACTACCAAAGCAAGCGAAGCCGGCATTTCGGGTGCTGGCACCACTAGGTAGTATACCTCGTTCTACTACGGTTACTTGTAAATCAGGCTTATTGGTTTTTAAATGTATTGCTGCACTTAAGCCTACAATACCACTTCCAATTACTATAATGTCAATATGTTTAAAGTAGCTATGCCACTCCCAATAGCTTAGGTTCATTTATATAAAGACTGTTCAATTTTACTGGTGCAAGTATACCATTAAAATTGGTGGTTTTTAATATTAAAAAAGTTATAGTACAGAAAATTTAGTTGATCCATATGACTCTACATTAAGGTGTAGATGAAAAAACAAAAAATATGTTTAAAATTGACAAGTTGATCAAAGTGCTTGATACTTTCTTGTTTTCAATTGTCACGGTTTTTTTTCTTTCTACGAAGAACCGAAGTTTGCAAACTAGCCCCGATTGCAGCGGTTATGCAATTTTGCAGCGCAGCATTTGCAGCCAAGCAATTGCATTTGAGCGGAAAGCGGGACCCAAAGTTATTATAATGCTCAAAAGTTTTGCTTCAAAAAATATTAATGCTTTAGTGTCAACTACTTTATGGTATAGATAAACTTGTCTCAAAATACAACCTAAACAAGTATACAGATTCAGGATCGAACCGAATCGAGCACAGATTTCAGCATGACAAGACTGTTATGCTGGAAAATTGCTTAGAGCAATGAAGCATTTTATCCAGTATCTCCTACATCTTCAACCGAAGTTGATCAATACGCTTTGTAAGCTGGCATCTATTCTCTAATTTTGAACGAAAAAAAATGAAGCTAACTAGTTGGAGCAATTAATTTCTAAACAATTAAACTTACCCTTGGCGGGGGTGCAGGCAGTGGTTAAGCTATTGCAAGAGGGCGGCACCATTCCTTTTATAGCGCGCTACCGGAAAGAAGCTACGGGTAGTTTAAATGAAGTAGCTATTGAGCAGATTGCTACCGCACATAAAAAATTACTGGATTTAGCCAAAAGAAAACAAAGCATTTTAGAAAGCTTAAAAGAGCAAGGGGTCGATAATGAAGCCTTGTTGAATAAAATAAAAAACTGTTATGATGGCAAGCTGTTAGAAGATTTGTATTTGCCTTACAAACCTAAAAGAAAAACGCGGGCAAGCAAAGCGAGAGAGCAAGGTTTAGAACCCTTGGCAAAAATAATTATGGCGCAAAAGCAAGACAATGTTAGGCATCAGGCATTTCGTTTTGCGAAAGGTAAGTTAACTGAAGAGGAGGCACTACAAGGTGCACGCGACATTATAGCAGAATGGGTTAGTGAACATGCTTATGCAAGAAATCTTTTACGAAAGTTGTTTCAAAAAACAGCCGTACTGCAAGCCAAAGTAGTGACAAAGAAAAAGGCGGAAGCACAGAAATATAAAGACTATTTTGAGTTTAGCCAACCCGTAAAACGTTTACCCAGCCATCGTTTATTAGCCATTTTAAGGGCTGAAAAAGAAGGTTTTTTAAAACTTAAAATTGAAGTTGATGTAGAAGAAGCCAATCAAAAACTACAGCATATTTTTATTAAAAGTGAGGGTTCGGCTGCCGAACAAATTGAAACAGCAATTAAAGATGCTTATAAAAGATTACTAAGCCCCAGTTTAGAAACCGAACTACGCAAGGATGCCAAAGCCAAAGCCGACGATGAAGCGATTAGTATATTTTCGAACAACTTAAAGCAATTGTTGATGGCTGCACCTTTAGGTGCCAAAAAGGTGATGGCATTAGATCCGGGTTATAGAACGGGTTGCAAATTGGTCGGTTTAAACCCACAAGGCGATTTACTTTTTCATACGGCTATATTTCCACATCCGCCACAAAACCAAAAGCAGAAAGCCAGCCATATTGTTTTAAATTTATTGCAGCAACATCAAATAGAAGCTATTGCTATTGGTAATGGAACTGCAGGAAGAGAAACGGAGCAATTCATCAAAAGCATCTTACCAAAAAATTTAAACATAGAAGTGTATTTAATTAGTGAAGCCGGTGCCTCTATTTATTCAGCTTCGGCAAATGGACGGGAGGAGTTTCCTGACTTGGATGCCACAGTAAGAGGCTCCATTTCTATTGGTCGCCGCTTAATGGACCCTTTGGCAGAGTTGGTAAAAATTGATGCAAAAAGTATTGGAGTCGGGCAATATCAGCATGATGTAGCACAAGATAAATTAAAAGCCAGTTTAGATAATACGGTGATGTATTCAGTTAATGAAGTAGGGGTAAATTTGAATACCGCCAGCAAACATTTGTTGCAATATGTAGCAGGCATAGGAGCGAAAGTAGCGGATAATATTGTGTCTTACAGAAATGAAAACGGCGCATTCAAAAACCGGAAAGCTTTATTAAAAGTAAAAGGTTTAGGTGCAAAAGCCTATGAACAATCTGCCGGATTTTTACGAGTTAAAACTGGCGATAATCCTTTAGATGCTAGTGCCGTTCATCCCGAAAGTTATGCAATCGTTAAACAAATGGCGAAGCAACATAATTGTGCGATTAAAGATTTAATTGGTGATAAAGCCCTTACAGAAGCCCTTAACTTAAAAGTTTTTGTAAATGAAAAAGTCGGACTTCCTACTTTAAACGATATTGTAAGTGAGTTGAACAAACCGGGTTTAGACCCCAGGGGAGCGGCTAAAGCTATTCAGTTTGATGAGACCATCAGAACCATTTCTGATTTAAAAAATGGTATGGTATTAAATGGTAAAGTAACCAACTTGACTAAATTTGGTGCTTTTGTAGATATTGGGATTAAAGAGAATGGCTTAATTCATAAATCACAAATTATTGACCGCTTTATTAACGACCCGGCAGAGGTATTGAAATTAGACCAAGCCGTGAAAGTGAAAGTTACCGATGTTGATATTGAGCGAAAACGGATACAGTTGTCTATGCGGTTTTAGGTTGTAGATGTTTATACAACTTTCGGATCAAACTAATTTGCCCTCTATGATGTACTTCGTCTTCGGCAAGGTGATAGAGTACCCATGCTAAATTACAGCCGGTTTCTTCACTGTACCCTTTTCGTCTTTCGTGAAATTGTTTTTCAGATAATTGCATGACTCCTTTAGTCAGTAACGCTGTTCCTTCGGTCATTTTTTCCACATAATATTCTATGGGTTGATCGGTAATAAGTTCTGTAATGTATTTGCCCATTTTTAAGCCGGGCAACCATGTGGTCTCTTCTTCATTGCTTAATTTTCTTTTTTCTACAAATTGAATTCTGAAAAAATGCCCACACGAAATAATATGAGAAAGTAAAGCACCAACTGTATTCCAACCTTCGGCATATTGCCAATGCAATTCTTCTTTACTAATGCCTTCTGTTAACCGGAGGGTAACGGCTCGTGCATCATAAATAATTCCTAAAAGATAATCAATAGATTGAGAAGGTGCTTCTCCGAATGGTATGAAGTATTTTCTTTGCATGATTTTATATTTTAACAAAGATAGTAAAAACAGTCTTTTGTTTTTTAGTTTAGAATTTGAGATTTCTTTTTTTGGAATTTATTCACTTATTCTTTTTTAAAAGATGTGCCATTTTTAATGCGGCGACTGCAGCTTCAACACCTTTGTTGCCGTGTTTGCCGCCTGCGCGGTCTTTAGCTTGTTGCGCTGTGTTGGGTGTTAGCAAACCAAAAATAAATGGAATATCAAATTGAAGGTTGAGTTGCATGATGCCTTGTGCTACTGCATGATTAATGTATTTATCATGATCGGTTCCGCCTTTAATTACGCAACCCAATATTATTACAGCATCCACTTTATTATTTTTGGCAAGATGTTTAGCAGCGACCGGCAACTCAAAAGCTCCGGGAACATATTCCATAAAAATGGCATCTTCTTTTGCGCCATGCTTTAACAAGGTTTCTATGCAAGCGTCTCTTAAGGCAAAGGTTATTGATTCATTATACGAACTGACGACCAATCCAAATTTTAAATGATTGGCAGTAGGAATTTCTGCTGCATTATAGTTTGATAAATTGTTGATTGCGCTTGCCATAGTATTTTAATTAAATAATGTCAATTTCTCTTTTTCCTTTCAGAATAAAGCCAGTATCATCTTTAAATTTTTGAATGTTTACAGCTTGCCCTTTATGTGCGAAAGGTTTTAAGCTGTTGCAAACATACGCTTCTACATTTAAATAAGTAGAAATATCAGGGTTCAATTTGAAGTGGTTAATGGTGGTTGTCAGTTGCCCTCTTCCTTCTCTTAGCCATTGTTTTTTCTTTTTAGATTTTCAATTCTACAAAAATTAAATTATTTGTATAAGATAATATACCATCGCATCTCTTAGCCATTTTACCATTAGGTTTTTGTATAGTTACACCACGGTCAATGGCATAAAATGTTACAACTTGCTGGTTGAGATTTACCTTTGGACATAAAGATGAGTACGTTGGTAACTAACACCACCTTATTGCCATTCATTGCGCAGGTTTTTTTGCCATTTCACCGGATCTTCAATTTCGGTAAACATAGGTTTAGTTCGCATTTCTTTAATGAGTTCAGCCAGATTTTCTTTTGCATTTTTGACAGGTTGAGTAGGTGTATCTATCAAATCAGCCTTCAATTTTTCTTTTAAATGATTGGGTAATTGATTGATTAAATCTAATAAATTACTGTAATCAATTTTTAATTTCATTTCCACCATTCAAATATACTAAATCCGTTTATTAATTGCTATTATAGAACCAATCTTGACGACTTTCTGGACCTTCAATAATAGCTGCTACAATTTTTTTAGAAGTGAATTTTTTAAAATCACGTAAAAAGCCAGACATTCCCAATGGGGGATTTACCTTAGTAGTCTGTCAAGTTGATGGTGTCGGATTAATTTAAGTAAAATTTGGAGGAGTACGAGGCGGAGGTTATCAAGCATAGCCAAAGCTATGGTTGATGTTCTCCAACGAAGTAATCGTTCTAATTTTGCCAAAGTAACCGACAGTATGAACTTGACTGACTACATAGCCACTAAATGAATGTGATTGCTCATAATTACCCAAGCATACAATTCCAAACCTTTATGTTGCACACAATAATTTAGAGATTCTACAATAATATCTTTGTAGCTTTTTCTGGTAAACACATCTATCCAACGAATAACGGTTACCAATTAAAAAAGTAAGGTGTGTATTGATTGGTAATGAAATCATTATCGCCTGCCATAGCCTAAAAGTAAGAAAATATAACTAACTAATCAATCGCCCTCGTTTGCAACGAGGGCGGGCGAGAAAAACGTTTCTGACGTTTTAGTGCATTGCAAATGCACTGCTCACACATCCTCGTTACAAACGAGGACGAGGCGAGGGGCTGTTAACTTTATTTAAAATGTATCACTAGCGATGCGTTAAGAAATCAAAAATAGTTATAATTGTTTGATTTACAATTGTTTGTGGAGATTTTTTGATTTTTCGACTTCAGAAAATGAATTTAAAATGAGTGTCTTAATTTTCAATTTCAGTGCATTGGTACGGAATATTGGCTTAATTTGGGATAAATTATACTACGAAAATTAATTGTTCAACACTATTTATAGATTATTGTTAATCAATATTTTATGCATTAAATTTACAAAATTCAAACAGCTTGTTCCGCAACTAACTGAATATTAAACAGTTACTACGCATCGCTAGTAAAAATGTATAATTAATGCAACCTTTTTGTGATTGGATAAATCTTTATAAATAATAGCAATTTGATACTCAAAATATCAAATACAACAATTTTTAACCTTAAAATTTAAATTCATGAAAAAATTTAAATTATTTCCTTATTTCCTTATTCGTCTTGTTAGCAGTTACCTCTTGTCAAAAAGTAGGTAAAACGATATCAGAAGATCCAATTTATTCGAAAGAAGAATTGATTAAAATATTTACTACAGAAACAGATGAAGCAATTGAAGCAATGAATTTTAATATTGATGCGCTTATGGAGGAATTTTTTACTCCCGAAGAAAGAGAAGACCTACTTGTACAAAGGATACACAATTTAATATCTGAATCAGTTGCTCAACTTGTGGCAGATTTATTTAACGATTATCGAGAAGATCAGCATATTTCTTTTTTGGAAGGAGACCATGAAAGCAAGGAAGAGTTTGCAGCTGATTATTTAGATAAATTGAAGAAACTGCATCCAAATTCTTTCAAACTTAACTGTGATTGGCCGCCAGCAGAATGTAATGCTCAAGCCACTTGCAACATTGAACCAAATACAATTGTATATGTTCAAAGCCGATGCGCAAGTGAAGAGATAATGGCTTATGATTGTTCTATTCAAGATCCAGAGCCTAATGTTGACTGTGATAACTCATATTTTTGGAATCCAACCTTATATCAATACAATAATCCAAATAGACATAGATTTACTTGGTACACAAGTAGCACCACCTATCGAGCAATTATGGATGATATGGTAGGTGGGTATAGAGTACCTGATGCGCGCCAATATTCAACATTTATAGGGCATCTACATGAATTGTCAATTTCAGTAACTTGGTTCTTGACTACTTGTAAACACGATGCTTGGATTGATATTACCCGTTTTGATGCGGTCGGAATTCGAGTTAATTGCATTCTTGATAACCCGCCATCTGATAGAGAAGGGTGAAAAAAATTGTTAATACATTTTTCTTTTTATTAGCAGGTTATTGTACCGCTATAAATGCATTTAGAATATTTTTTATTATAAGTGGATATTATAGAGTTGGAAAATGGCCAACAAATGCTGATGAATCAAATAGATATAAGTTATTTTCTGGATCGACAGATGAGGCGATTTTAGCGTACGGTCACCTTTTAAGCATCATATTTATAATAATTTGTATTATATATTTTACAAAATTTTTTAATAACCGAATTCTACTATGTTATATGTATTTTTTGCTATTTCTTGAGATATTAATCAGGAATGTGCCAACCTATGATTATGTGATGTTTCATTAAAATTTATAAGATAAAAGACCAAGGATAAAGTTTACTTGGTCTTTTATTTTTTTTATTGCCCTATATTTATATCTTCAAATATGGGTGTATTGATCTTTTATAAAATAATTATCACCTGCCATAAAGGTTAAATATATGAAAATTATCTTATTTAACCATCGTCCTCGTTTGCAACAAGGGCGGATGAGAAAAACGTCTCTGACGTTTTAGTGCATTGCAAATGCACTGCTCAAGCATCCTCGTTGTAAATGAGTATGAGGCGAGAGTGCAAACAAGGATAATGCAAGTTTCGTCAAATTATCCTAAAATCAGATGGATTTCTTCTACCGTCCCAAACAGTTATTACTTCAATTAGTTCTTCTGAAATACGATAAACAATCTTATAGTTTTTTACAATAACCATTCTAACATGTTGGATTTCAGTAGCTCTTCCTGATAATGGAAAAATAGAAACTGTTTCTAAAGCATCGTCAAATAGGTTTTCAAGTTTTGTTGGATAAGCAATAGATTGATTCCGCTCAATCCAATATTTGAAAATCATCAACTTATCATTTAATGCCCTTTCAGACCAACGGACTGTTCGCTTAACCATTTGGCAACTAATTTATTGGCTTCTTCATTCGTGTAAAATTTGCCGGCATCTAAATCTGCTAAACCTTCTTCCACCGATTTTCTTTCTGCTTCACTAAATTGATAAACCGTTTCTCTATTTGATTTTGATTTTACTAAACTCAAAATTTCATCTAAAACTAAGGAGTCGTCTATTTGGTTTATTTGATTTATAATTTCATCTTTAACTGACATATGGCTACTTTAATATTTCAAAGATAAACTTTTTCAAACAACTTTTGCTGCCCGTTTCAAGCCACACACACTTTAACTAAGCCTACTTTATCGGCATAGTCTGCTGCGCTACTATAAACGTAATCTTCAAGAAAGTGGACTAAGCCAGCACGAACCGGATTGTTGTGGATGTAATGAATTTTTTCTTGCATATCAATTTGGTATTGGTCTAAATCAATAGCGTGGTTGTCATCTTTCCAGAATTTATAATTTTCGGTGCGCCTTGTTCGCCTGGCTTCAAAGTTAAATTTATCTAACAGCCAATCTTGCCGACTTTCTGGACCTTCAATAATAGCTGCTACAATTTTTTTAGAAGTGAATTTTTTAAAATCTCGTAAAAAGCCAGACATCCCTAATGGTGGTTTCACCTTTGCGACTAAATGAATATGATTGCTCATTATTACCCAAGCATATAGTTCTAAACCTTTGTGTTGTACACAATAATTTAGGGATTCTACAATAATATCTTTGTAGCTTTTTCTGGTAAATACATCTATCCAACGAATAATTGTACAAGTTAAAAAGTAGGGCGTGTATTGATCTTTTATAAAATAATTGTCACCTGCCATAAAGGTTAAATATATGGAAAATATTTTATTTAACCATCGCCCTCGTTTGTAACGAGGGCGGACGAGAAAAACGTCTCTGACGTTTTAGTGCATTGCAAATGCACTTCTCACACATCCTCGTTACAAACGAGGATGAGGCGAGGGTATCAATATCCTTGATTATTTTGCACCGATAGCAAATATTATTTACTTCATTTTTAGTCATTTACATTAAGATTTCATTATCTCTTTTATCGGGTTGGTCCATTTGACAAAGACCAGTATCATAAAAAAATTCCAAAGCGTCAAACCCTTCAGTTGAACTTACTGTATGTCTATCGGAAAACATACCAGTATTCATATGAAAGAAAGCCTCATCCGAGCTTTCATAATATTTTTTCATTCCGTTAAAGTAAACAAGTGCCCTTCTGCTTACTCTATTAATTCTTAAACGTAACTCACTTCCTTTGGTATTTTTTAAAGATATTAAATCACAATTTCTGTTTGAATTCTCATTGATTCTATCTATTAATTCTTGTTTATTATTTACTTCAAACTCTCTTTTATTTACAGTCAATTTCATTTCAATATGTTATTTTCTAATGAATTTTTTAATCGGATTACAAAGATAATACAAAAGATCTGTTCTTGCTTAATTAGAATAAATCAAAATATTCAATTTTATAAGAACGTTCAATTGTTTTGAGAACAATATTTTCTATTATAGGAGGCAATTTTTTAAATCTGAAAAAAATGATGGTGTATTATTTTTCAAGTCAACATAAATAGAGATAGGATCCTTCTTTCTATAATTTTTGAGTTTTCTGTTTTTAATAAAGCCATTTATCAAGATTGAAGAAGCGGTCGCAACGAGTGGTGCCATTATTTTGGTAGGATCAATAAATAATCCAATAGAACTACTGCTACCAATAACCATAATATTTTTTTTCTTCTCTTCGTCAAGAATTGTTTGCCATTCTGATTCTGATCTTTGGATTTCAGCACAGAATTTATCATTAAAATTTAATATGTCTTCATCGCGCATCTGATTTAAATCTTTATTATTAATATACCCGAATAGTTCTCTCAAACAATTTCTTAAAGAGGATAATCTCTCTTCTTCCCTAATTTGGAGTGCAAATGAAGTATCAGTTTTGTCTAAGTATTTTAATGGCAAATTTGAATATAAATTTCCAAATTTAGTCCAAAAAGAATTATCACCTCTTAGTTCCAATTGAAATTTTATATGTTTTTCTGTCGTATAAGAATTAGCACCAGTTATTTTGCAAATTGTATCTACTTCTTCGATTGTTCCTCCTTTATTATTAAACATTAGTGTTCTATTGTTAAAATTATTTTCTCCAACATCAATACATAAAGGATTTTGTTTACCAAGTTCCTTGAATCTCTTTGCTAAAGATTGGACTTGTCTATTATTATAGTTTGGAAATGTTTCTCTAACCAAAATTTCAATATTCTCAACAGGATAACTAAGTATTGCAGTTTTTAATTTATCATAAGTTGATTTATCTACAAATTCACCGATTTCCTTTGAATTGAGCAAAAGATCTTCATCTTTTGATAATCGTAATTCCGTCTGCTCTCTTAAAAGGGTTTCTCCAGACTCGTCGAAATTAAGTGGGTTTTCAATTAGATGAACTAAACCTTTTCTCACCCATTGATTTAAAACCACGTAGTAGTACAAGCAATTAGCAAATTCAATTCTCCATAAATCAGGTTTTGCAATTGGATTAAATTCTTCACTAATCAATAATGGATTTTGAATTTTATGAAAGACTATTATCTCGTCATTATATATTGAATATCTGGCAACATTATTAATAATAGTTCTATAATCTAAATCCCCATGAAAAATAGCAACTAATTTGTTTTGATCATTCTTTGGCAAAAGATCATATCTATTTAGATTTGAGTTGAAAATTTCCTTATAAGTATAATATGCTAAAGATATTTTATTCAGAGTTATGTTATTTTTTAACTCCTCCCAATTCTTACATTTCTTTACATTAAATATTTCAAATAATGAATCTAAGAACTGTATGTTTAGATTTTTAAGTTTATTTATAGTAGTCATTAAAATTAATTTTGAATTTCTAAAACCCCATCCACGAACCACAACCGTCTCCAAAATAGCCCCGATGGTAGTGGTTATGTTGCCTGAAGCGAAGGCTTGAAGCGTAGCCGCAACATTTGAAAGGACAGCGGGACCGGTGTTCCCACGAGCTCCAACCGTTTCGCTCCAAATCCTTTATCGAATCATTACAAGTTGCTTATTAATTGGCTTCGCTTGTAACTGAACTACAGATTCTGAGCATTTCTTCCATTGCATTCCAGAAATCTCAGAATGACGGTTATTAATATTCGTGCCACGACTGAAAGCTACTCTTACAAGTCCTGCCACGAATTTGCTGCTTGGGGCTGGTTAGAGGTGACACCTTTTTTTGAAAGGTGTCACCTCTGGCTATCAAAAACACCCTAACTACAACCGCTTGTACTTCCACAATTTAAACACTTATAACAAGTACCGTTGCGGATGGTAATGTGTCCGCAGGTAGAGCAGGCGGGTGCGTCGCCGTGCATATCTTTGGCGTGTTCGCTGAGGTTACTGGTTTGGCTTGTTGCGTAATCTTTGCTCAATCCGGAATTGTTGGCGGTTACTGTTCCGTTGCTGTGCGTTTGCCGCTTGTCCCGATTAGTTTCGGGATTGCCATTTGAACTAACTGCCGTTAGCTCTTTACTAACATGTTGTCCATTAGTTGTTCCGCCGTTTTTTTTTATGGCCTTGTCAAACAGTTCCTTTTTATCCATTTGCGAAGGATGGTCGGTTAAATCTTCGGCGTGTACCAAATCGGTTCTGCCACAATATTCGTAAGCCAATATGCGGAAGATGTAATCGACTACCGAGTTGGCATTTTTTATATACGGATGATCGACAAAACCGGCTGGCTCAAAGCGGGTGAAGGAGAATTTGCTCACATACTCATCTAACGGAACGCCATATTGTAAGCCTACCGAAACGGCTACGGCAAAACAGTTGAGCAGCCCTTTGAGGGTAGCGCCTTCTTTGTGCATCTCCACAAAAATTTCGCCGAGCGTACCGTCTTTGTATTCGCCGGTGGTTAAAAAGATGCTTTGTCCGTCTATCTTACCTTTCATCGTAAAGCCCGTTCGTTTGGCAGGTAATTTTTTCTTTTCTATAATGGTAGAAAGCTCGCGCATAAACAAGGTGTCTTCGCTTTCGTTAATATATTTTTTGCAGAGCTCTAATACTTTTTCCGGGGTAAGCGGTGTCAACGTTTCATATTCTTTCAATGAACCGTTACCATTTTTCCCATTACTATCGATGGCAAGCACCGGTTCTTCAACTTGTGTTTGCTGTTGATTAACCGGCACCCCATCTTTACCAATTTTAAATTTCTTTTTGTCTGATTTGTTGCTCAACGGCTGCGACAATTTACAACCATCTCTATATAAGGCATTGGCTTTAACGCCCAGTTTCCAACTTAAATAATAGGCATCTGTAATTTCTTCTACGGTTGCTTCGTTGGGTAGATTAATGGTTTTTGAAATCGCTCCCGAAATAAAACTCTGTGCGGCTGCCATCATTTTTATATGTCCGCCAGCACTAATATAACGTTTGCCAATTTTGCCACACTTGTTGGCGCAGTCAAAAATGGGATAGTGTGCTTCTTTTAAATGAGGCGCACCTTCAATCGTCATCGTACCACAAACGTAATTGTTGGCAGCTTCTATTTCGTGGTCTTCAAAACCCAACTCAAACAATAAATCGAATGCGGGATGCAAAAATTGTTTGTCGTTAAAACCCAATCGCTCCATCGTTTCTGTACCCAACACCCAACTGCTGAAAGCAAAACCTATTTCAAAAGTTCCGGTGCAGGCTTCGTCTACCTTGGCAATATCTTCTAAGGTTAAGCCCTTGTTTAATAAGGTGTCGGGATTAATAAAGGGTGCGCCCATAATAGAACCCTTGCCTTTGGCGTAATCCACAATGTCGGTAATTTGCGCTTCGGTATAGCGTAAATTTTTAAGGGTTTTTGGTATAGATTGATTGATGATTTTGAAATAACCGCCGCCCGATAATTTCTTGAATTTAACCAAAGCAAAATCGGGTTCAACGCCGGTGGTGTCGCAATCCATCACCAAACCTATCGTTCCGGTTGGTGCGAGTACGGTTGCCTGTGCATTGCGGTAACCGTATTGTTCGCCCATTTCAACGGCAGCATCCCAAGCCTTTCGGGCAGCTTGCAATAAATAATCCGGGCAAACTTTTTCATCAATACCCATCGGTTGAATGCCGAGATTTTCGTAGGCTGTGGCATTGTTGTAAGCCGCTGCCCGGTGATTCCGCATCACCCGCAACATATGCGTTTTGTTTTTTTCGTATTGATTAAATGTACCCAATGCTTTGGCGAGTTCGGCAGAAGTTTTGTACGCCGTGCCCGTCATAATGGAGGTAATGGAACCTGCCATGGCGCGGGCTTTGTCGCTGTCGTAAGGAATACCGCTTACCATTAATACCGAACCCAAGTTGGCATAACCCAAACCCAAAGTTCTGTATTCGTAACTCAATTGTGCTACTTCTTCTGATGGAAACTGCGCCATTAAGACGGAAATTTCCAACACAATCGTCCATAAACGACAAGCGTGTTCAAAAGCGGCGACATCAAAAGTTAAGGTGTCTTCGTTATAAAATTTACGTAAGTTTAAAGAGGCTAAGTTACACGCCGTATTGTCTAAAAACATATATTCTGAACAAGGGTTAGAAGCATTGATGCGTCCACCTTCTGGGCAAGTGTGCCAATCGTTAATGGTTGAATCGTATTGAACGCCTGGGTCGGCACATTGCCAAGCGGCATTGCCAATTTGATCCCATAAATCTTTAGCTGGCAAACTTTTCATGGTTGAACCATCTGTCCGGGCAATTAAATTCCAATTTTCATCTTGCTCTAAAGCCTTGAAAAAACTATTGGGAATACGAACCGAGTTGTTGCTGTTTTGCCCGGCAACGGTGCGGTAAGCTTCGCCTTCGTAGTCGGCAGCGTAACCGGCATCAATTAAGGCTTTTACTTTTTGTTCTTCTTTTAATTTCCAATTAATGAAATCTAATATTTCAGGATGGTCTAAATCTAAACAAACCATTTTGGCAGCACGGCGGGTTGTTCCGCCCGATTTAATGGCACCGGCTGCTCTATCGCCAATTAATAAAAACGACATTAAACCCGATGAAGTGCCACCGCCCGATAAGGTTTCGCCAGCGCCTCTGATGGTTGAAAAATTAGTACCTACGCCGGAACCATATTTGAAAATACGGGCTTCGCGTGTCCATAAATCCATAATGCCGCCATCATTTACCAAGTCATCATCAACCGATAAAATAAAACACGCATGTGGCTGCGGACGTTCGTAAGCATTTTTCGATTTTTTTACTTTGCCCGTTTTTGGGTCAAAATAATAATGTCCCTGTGCTTTCCCTTCTATGCCATAAGTATTGTGCAAACCCGTGTTAAACCATTGTGGCGAATTAGGTGCCGCCATCTGACCTAAAATCATATACGCCATTTCATCGTAAAAGGCTTTGCCGTCTTCTTTGGTTTTGAAGTAGTTATTTTTTTCGCCCCAATGTCTCCAGCAATCTGCTAAGCGGTGCGCCACTTGTTTAATCGAATTTTCTGAACCCAACGAACCATCTTCTTGAGGTACACCGGCTTTTCTAAAATATTTTTGAGCCAAAATATCTGTAGCCACCTGCGACCAAGTTTCGGGTACTTCTACATTGTTCATTTCGAAGATTGCTTCTCCGTTTGGGTTTTTTATAATAGAAGATCTTATTTCGTATTGATATTGGTCGTACACGTTTTGGTCTTTTTTAGTGAAATGTCTGCCGATAGTTATGCCATTCGATTTGCTCATCAAGGTTACATATTCTTTAAAGGGTTAAATAAAATTGGTAAATGATTGGGACTTTTGCTGACTTGAGCTAAGCGTTTAAATAATCATTCATAATTAGAAATGTAAAATTAATATAGAACCTCAAAATCGAAAGTGGACTTTTCAACAGAAATTGCTGAAAGTGAGGCAAGTTCACACTTAGCAATGTTAATAAATTATTGGTAGTATATTAAAACCAGAATAGAATGTTAAAAGCCAATGAAATTGCCCTGTTAATACGAGTTATCCACACTCTAAATTGCTTTATAGCATACTAATATTTGCTAAACAAATTATAATAAATTTCTTCATTTTTCCAAAAATACAAAATAAAAAAAATGTTAATAAAGCAACTAAAAGTGCCGTTTTTTCGTTTATAATAGTGAAAGACAACACGCGATTATATGACTTTAAAAAATTATCCATAAAGTAACTTTATTTTTTAAAAACTTGTTAAATATTGTGTTTTAAATTTTTAAAAATATAAAATTACTTTTATCAAATATTTTCGCATCAAAATCAACTTAATAAAAATATGTAATTTGTATAAATAAAAATTCGTTAACTCCAAAATTTAATTTTATGAACCCGAAACGTTTTTTGCTTTCATTAGCAATTGTTGCTCTATTAAACAGCTGTACTAAAGATTTTCCTACACCCGATAAACCAGATTCTTACATCGCCGACGATGAAATTCTCAACTCAGCTATTGAGTTTTTCTATCCCGAAACTCCTGAATCTAATCAATCGCCCAGTAGAATTGCTCCGTTTGTTCCATTTTCGACTTCGCAAGCTTGTAAAACTGGAACCTTAAGTATCTTAACCCCTCAAATAATTGTAGGACAAAGCGTCAATATCATTTATTCGAATATTGATGAATATAGTGGCGTAAAGGTAAATCCAAAAGCAATTGAGTGGATAGTAGATGGTGAAACTATACTTCAATTAACAACCAAGCTTCAATTACCTTATGTAATTAAGGAATATAATATTGAAGTAATTGTTTCCTTAGAAGATGGTACAAAAAAGTCGTTTGACTTTAAGGTTGATGTAACGCACAATATGCCTTTGGATAATGATGGTTATATTGAATTTGATGATGAAGATTCTTGTGTTACTGGATCTACAGTAGGACCGAGTTGTTTGCCGCAGAATGGGAGAGTTAATAGAATTATTATTATTGATCCATTTTAGAATGCATTATTTAACTCAGCAACTTATAAAAGAGCACTACTTAAACTTAGTCGCTCTTTTTTCGTAATAATCCAATTTCTCCAATAGCCATTTTTTTGCAATTACGTTTTTACTGTTTCCTACTTTATTTTTTAACGCTTTATAATTAATTTTACTTCTATGGTTTAATTTATTTATTTTTTTTGCATATTTAATAAATAATCGAATGCCATTTTTTCTTTCTTTAGCTAACAAATTGTTTCTTGATATTACCGAAGTAAGTGCTTTTGTTGAATTGTAGAAGAGTTCATCTTTATTACCGAGCTCAACGTAAGCCATAATTTGAAGACATCTAGCATTCACGCTATATATAATATTTTTAAAGTTTACTCTGACTAAATGGCTTAATAAATCTTCATATTTTTTTTCTGAATGCAGGCAAGTAGCAATGCAAGAAGCAACAATGTCTTCTCTTATTTTTTCAACTAGAAAGTACTTATTGTCAGAAATAAAGTCTCTTGCCCAATTATATTGTTTAGCCTTACAAGCGATGTTTACAATGTTTACAAATTGTCCATTTGAAATGTAACCATCTTTAATATATATCTTGTTTTGCACTGACCATTTAGTCAAATCAAATAAACTAATCAAAGCGTTTTTATCACCTTTAGATTCATTCTTTATACAATAATGAAAAAGAAAATCAAGTATGTCAGTTTGTTCTAGTTTGCTGTATTGTTCAAAAGTTTGAATAAACAAGTCTAATATTTCTTGATAATTATTAAATTCTCCCCTTAAAAGGTCTTTAAAAATTAAATTCGATAAATGTATAGCAGGTGTCTTGGCATATTTGCCTTGATTACTTAATGACAAAAGATTTTCCAGAATATTTTTCTCATTTTGATCTTCAACATTAGTAAAATAATTTTTACTTAATGCAAGAGCATGAGACAAATGCAATCTTTTCGCTAAATAATATATATCAAAATTATTTATGTCGTTTTGCATAGCAGTCATAATTAAGTTTATATTAGTTGTATCTAAATGACTACTGCTCATAGTTTCCAACTTATACTCATTATGTAATTGCTCAATGCCCGGCGGCTTATCTTTTTCCCACTTTTTACGAACTTCTTTTACTTTTTGAAAGAATTGATTGTCTAATTTTCGGTCTTTGAAAGCATTTAACAATAAAAAATCACGTTCGGGTTGGCTTTTTTGTAATTGTAGTTTTATTAAGAAATCTTCTATAACTTTTACCAAATTGGTGCATAATTGTAGCAATTTCTTTTTATTTACTTCATCTTCATAAAAAATATATTGCCAAACTGTTGAGCTGGTTACTTTCTTTTCACAAAAATTTGGATGATGTTTTTTTAAAAAAAAGAATAACTGAAAAACGTCATTATCTGGTTTATACGAAGTGCCTGATAGATACTTTGCAAAGGCTTTTACCTCTTGTTTACTTAACGATTGAAACAAGGCAACCACCTTACTATCAATAAACCGGTCTTTTGAAATAGAAGCTGACATAGGTTCAAATTAGGTTACGAAGTATTCTATTAATTAACTACTTTATGTTACAAAACAACTTTTTTTTGCTGTTTAGCTTTACAAAGATACTATTTTTATTGGATAAAACCAACAAGAAATATTTTCATATAATCTGATAATCAATTACTTATACATATTAGATAGAAAATAAAAATAAGACAAATCCATTCAATTGTAGCTTTTTTTGTGCTTAAAGGCACTTATCTTTACAATATTAAATATCAACTGATAGCTCATTGAAGGATTATAAAAGAGAATATGTTGAATTTACCCTAAATGCTCAAAGCACCCCAAAACTAAAAATTTGTAAAGACTATATTATTTTTTAGATACCCGAATAATAGGTTTTTACTTTTGTGTTGGACCTTATTACCAACTAATGCTTGTGTGATGTAAATTGAATTAACTAATATTATCACCCATAATTATTGACAAAAAAAACATCTATATAAAAGCATTATTTTATAGTTAATTATTAAGGTTCTCCATTTTTTAAACATCCATTTTTTCAATACTAAAATTGCTTGCACTAAAAATGTTTGTTTGTATTGTAAACAGTTCATTCAAAAAGTACCAAAAGCTGACTAACTAACGGAGGAAGCTTGAAAGAAAACACCCATCCCCCACTAGAAAACATTCAAATTAACACCCCAAAACACTTTTAAGTATAATTACCAAAAGTTCTAATTACTATCTAAAATTTACTTTCGTTTAATTTTACTTAGAAAATTAAAATAAGTTACAAATTGCAATATGTTTAGCAATGAAATTGACAATTAGTTAAGGTATACCATACAAACGTGATGCCTTATTTCCGTGTAGCTTGTGAAACAGAATTCCTTACCTCTTTCCTAAACATCCACATCAAGTTTATTACTGTAGTTGATATTTTTTGTTTCGGATTATAGCTGTTTTTTCTTCTTATGAAGAACCGAACTTGGCAAACTAGCTTCTATTACCTTTTTTTGCTTAACTTTGAAAAGGATAAATTGCATTATCAACAATGAAAAAAATAGTATTCGTCTTGTATTGGTTGCTTTATTCCCAAATCTTATCAGGGCAAACAATCTTTACTTTATCTACACTTCCCGATTCATTGAAAGAAACATCAGGAATAGCCAACGCTCCAATGGCTGATCATTATTGGTCGCATAACAACAAATTTGTAAATGGCGATCCTTTTGTATTGGGCGATCTGCATTTGTTTAACGCTACTAACGGTTCAATTGCCAAAACCGTAAAAATAAACCCTGACGATATTATAGATTTAAGCGATATGGAAGATATGACAGAAGATGATAGGGGCAACCTTTATGTTGGCGATATAGGTAGTGCCAGCACCAATAAAACCATGTTCAGAATTTATAAAATAAATAATATTAATGCTTACGAAGATGGGGAAACGGTATCCTCAGAGTTGATCGATTTTGTGTATCCTGAAAACAAAAGCTACAATGCAGAAGGTATGTTTTGGTTAGATAATTACTTGTATATTTTTACCAAGGGTTTTGCAAACGATACTTTAACTATATCATTTAGAGTGCCTGATGTTAGCGGTTCTTATACAGCAGAACATTTAGAAACGGTGATTAGTCCCAACTTTTCACCCGCTGTTTCGTCAGCAGATATCAATGCAACTAACCGCACAATTGCTTTATTAGCTTATCAAAAATGTGTACTGGTTAAATGTTTTGAAGCACCCTACTTTTTCACCAATAGTGAAATGCAAATAATTGAATTTGATGGTCCTTATGATGTGAATACCCATTTCCGTTCGGAGGCAGTTGCTTTTACAGATGAGTTTAACTGTATTGGAACCCACGAATTTAAAAACGATCCACCGGTAACGCAAGGTGTATTTGAGTTTAATACAGAAGAATTTGTACAAAACAATTTTACTTGTGTAAGTTCAACTTGTGGATTAATTGAGAATTATGATTTTACAGATGGATTGAATAATTGGTCAGGAGATTTTTTTGGCAGCGCTTCTAATGTAAATTTTGTTCCCGAAAATAATGCGGTTAAAATTACCATAGAGAATGGTGGAACAGCAAAGTGGCAAGTACGCCTAAAACAGGAATATTTTAATACTGAAATTGCAACAACTTATCGCATTGCATTTAATGCTTATGCAAATTTCAGTAGAGATATAAACCTTTTAGTAGGACAAAAAATTGATGGCGATTACACAGGCTACACTTTTCAAAATGTGGCTTTGAGCACCAATAATAATAATTATGAATTTTATTTTACAATAACTGAACCCAGCAATTCACTGAGTAGAATTACTTTTGATTGCGGTGGCGAAAATGCATCAAATGTATATATTAATAATGTTTGTTTGCAACCCATAACATGTTCAAATTATGTTTTTATAGAAGATAGCGTTAGTTCAGCCATTTATAAAGCTACCGAAATTTTAGAAAGCCAAGGGCAAATTAAGCAATATGCAGATGTAGTTTTTCAAGCCAATCAAACTGTTCAATTAAAAGAATCCTTCTCTGTTCCGGCATCCGCTACTTTTAGGGTTAGAATAAATGCTTGTAATTAGGCAGCAAATAAAATTACGCCAACAAGTGTTTAAAAGCTAAATAGAAATTAAGTTCAATAAAAAGAAAATGGGAAGACGAAATTTTTATCACAACATATAAGCCTAAAACTTCGGTTCTTCGTAATATCAGTATTTTTTGAAGGTTGCTTTATTTATTAATTTATCAAAGGGGTTGAACTTTCCTTTTTTCGAGTGCCTCCATTTTTTCTGTTAGAGATGGCAACTTCCTTTAAAGATATCGCCTTCAACAATTATTCTCAATCTATTTGGTAACCATAAATGTTACCGTGTAATCCTCCTCTTCAATATTGCCATTATTGTTTGTGCCATCGGGATAAGGATCAATGCCAATCAATTTAAACTGATAATCCATTATCGCTTTTTCTTCACCCGGGCAAGGACCATTACTTTCATAATCTTCATGAAAACAACCACCTGGTGCCTTTAAGGTAGCTATTTCTGTTTCAGAGTTAATTGTAATTTCCAAAGTCGCCATTACTTCTCCACCCCAAAAACAAACAATAGGTCCGGAAGGACAACGGCTATCAGGACTAATTCCAGTAAATTTAATTGACATATTTTCTGAACCAATAGTTTTGGTTTCATTAAAACTCAGTATAATTTCGTTATGTAAAGTTTCACCTTCAATAGGTTTGTCAACTTTTGTTGTTTCTTTCGAGCAGGCTATAAGGCTACAACACACAACTATTATAAATATGATCTTTTTCATGTTCTCTTTTTGTTCAATTGTTCAATAGTTATAAAGACACTATTTAGTTTGCATATGGTTGGTAGAAAAATCTAAATGCATCCAAACTTAGGAATGCGGAGAAAATAAATCTACTTTTTATGTCAAAGCAATTTTTTGATAGACGAGGAGAAAAACGAAGGCATAGTGGTGCTAAGACGAGGCTTTTCAACAAAGTATATCCAAAAATGGCAAAGACAGAAATGTAGATTTATTTTTGTAGCATTACTTATAAAAAACAATCAAAAATTATAATTTGAATAATAAATATGAGCCTAATTTATTGATACTAAACTAATTTTATGAAATTTGCGTTAAAATGCATTAATGGATTCAAAAAGTACAACCAGTATGATAAATATTGACGATATCATTCAAGAAGCCAATACCAATGGTTTAACACCGCAATTGATTAGTTTGCTGAAAGAGTTGCGACCCTACTTTAAAGACGTGATTAAAGATCCGTTGGTAACCAAGCTGTTGCGTATGTCGTATCAACATATTGAAAAAACCGGTGGTTATAAGATCAAAATGCTTTCTAAGGTTGAAGAAGAAATTGACGAAAATGGAGAACCGATACCGGTAGTAGAAAGTGGAGAACCCGCCACCGAAGTAGAAGAGTTTGTATATATGATGGAATTGATGAAAAAGGCTGACCATCATTTAAACCGGGAAGAATTATCGGAGATACGGGATATGTTTAAAGCTTCTGGTCAAAAATAATTTTTAAATATGCAGAAGGGATTGCGAAAAGCGGTTTTGTTACTGTTCATCCCTGTTATTTGGTTTTTAATTTCAGATGCTGTTTTTACGGTAAATACCTCTGCCTTAAAACCAGCAGATTTAATTATAGTATTTGGCTATCCGGTAAATAATGATGGTAGCATAAGCCCAACACAAAAAAGCCGGGTTGAGGAAGGCATTAATCTGTATAAAAACGGCTTAGCCAATAAAATTCTATTTACCGGTGGAGCGGTTGCAAACCATTTTGTAGAAGCCGAAATAATGAAACAATATGCACAAACCAAAAATGTACCAGAAGCTGATATATTAACCGAAACCCAATCTATCAATACCATCCAAAATGCTTTTTATAGCAAGCACATTATTCAAAGCCTTCAAGCCAATAATCTCATATTGGTCACCTCATCTTATCATACCTTAAGGGCAAGTTATGTTTTTAAACCGTATGCCAACAACATACAAATGAAAGCAGTACACTATCCTAAAAAATTTGGTTTTTTAGGCAGGCTAAAAGCTATGTTGTATGAATACGCTGCATGGCTTTATTATTTAATTTATGGTTGGGAAACTGAAAAAAACCGAACAGGAATTTTAGACAGTCAGCGAACCTTCCTCTAAATAATCTCTCAAATATTCAAAAGGTTGGTTTAAATTGCCTTGCTGAGTAATGCTGGCTTTATATAACATAGTGCTTTTTTCTGGCTTAACTAATTCAGGTAACACTTCCTCTAAAAACATCGAACCAAAGTTTTCAGAAGCATCTCTTGGCAGTTCATTCGGCAAATTGTCAATTGCCATTACCTCAATCGTATCACTTTTAAAGGCTTCAGTTTCTTGATGAGTTTTCACATCAAAACCATAAACAGGCTCAACAATAGTAGAGGCTTTTAAAGTGGATGGTATTGAAGCCTCCGGAGCAATATCACAAGTAATATCTGCAATTACTTTGATGCCAAAATCGGGCTGTTGCATAGCTTCCAAGCTCCAAAATTTTGGTGCTTTCGGATTCCAGTAAATCGCATTAATAAACAAATCGATATAAGGTAAATACGGATGAATAATACTTTTATAGCCTGTTGGATCGGCATAAAATTCTGTTTGATCATATCCATTATCTTTTTTTCTGGCAAACAACTCTTCCGTATCTAATTGTATATAAACCGGATGATTAAAAGTTTGGTCGATCACAGCTTCATCTGCAACTTTTTGTATTCCCGCAGCCTCTAAAATTTCAAAAACCCCATTAGCCACTCTTCCACCACCGGTAACTGCAATGTTAATAGGTGGAAAATCGATTGTTTGGTAAATATCTTTCAAATCTTTTAAAGCATTCACTTCTATCGCTCTTGGTAAACTAAATTGATCAAATTTTTTACCCCAAGTCCATAAGGCATTATGCGCACCAACCACGCCCGCCCAATGTCCAAAGGCAATAATCCGTTCTCCCTGTTCATTTACCAAACATTCGTAATCAATTAAACGAATGTTTTTTTGAACTACAGCTTGCAATAATTTTTGATTATACGGTTGTTTTTTGATGGTATGAGAAAAGAAAAAATAGGTTTTGTTGTCAATTAGTTCGGTTATGGGCACTTCTTTCACACCCAGTAAAACATCACAATCATTTACTTGTTCTGTTATGGTTATGCCTTCTTTAACATATTCTTCATTGGTAAAACAACGGTTGGGCGATGCTTGCACACACATGTCAATTTGCGGAAACTGTTGCATAAGCATCGCACATTGTTTTGGGCTTAAAACTACTCTTGTATCCGGTGGTGTTTTACCCTCTTTAATAATGCCTATTTTTATTTTTTGCATAGTACTGCAAGTTTACAACAAAAAAATAAATTTCAAGAAATCAAGTTTACTCTAAGCTATTTTTCTTCCTAAACAATTCACTAATATTAATTTCCATGCCCGATTGGAAAGAGCTTCTGGAAAAAACCACATCAAATAGGCTACCGGACGATAAAAAATTGGCGCTTACGTAGTAGTTGATCTTTTCTCTTCCTATAGATAGCTTAAATGAATTTTCTCTCATAAAAAAAGGATCGTTAGATTGAATCACGTTTAATTGATTGAAAAAGTTTTCGGAAATACTTCCATAGGCAGAAACCTTTTTATAATCTAAATAAAAAAACCGAAAAGTATAGCCAATAGCCACTGCTTTAAATGATTGAAAATGAGCACCTGCTTGAATGTAATATGTATGATAATAAAATGTAGAGTGGGCTACCCCGGTGGTACCTGCTGCCGAAAAAAAATCGGTTATTTGGTTTTTATTTTGCCCAATACCTATGCCGGCATACAAATCAAATAAAAAACCCGGTTCAAAAAGATAGGTTTTGTCATCTTGACTGCTTTTCAATTTTTGTAAATAGTAGGTTCCTATAGCTACGTTGCCTTCTTGCATTTTTAAACGGTCGGTTGGAGAAGAGGTTGAATTGAAGTAATTAGCCTGTAAACCAATATGTTTATAGGGGCTGTAAGCTGCTTGCGTTACAAAACCTGTTGTACCGGCACTTCTAAAAATACCTGCTTCCCCTTTGGCTTGCTTTGCTTTGTATAAGCGCAAATTATGTTGTGCACCTGGCGAATAATAATAATTAGTAGTGCAGCCACTACCAATAAATACGAGTGCCATTAAAACCCACGTAATTAATTGCCTTAATGGGTATGATTGTAAAATGATCATAGATAAGATAAAGGTAAGAGATTTTAATTAACTAAATTGATAATTTATGTATTTATGGGTTTATGCTTGTTTTTCCAAAACGTAGAGGTCGCAATTGTTGAGACCTAAATAATGGTATATCAAAAAAAATACCTTATCATAAATGGTAAATTTATTTTCTGCTAATACCTAAACAATCCACACTCAACTCTATTTGAGTAAAGGTGTTTTAACAAAAAATCAAGCCACAAAATTTACCATGAAGAAGCCCAATCCTAAAACTCCTCAACCACGCCTTCACTAACCCGAAAAAACTTCTTCTCTACTTCAAGGGCATTTAAAATAAGTTGCATTCTACTCATTTCAGTATCAGTAATAAAAACTTGCCCAAAAGGAGCTTGTTGTAATAGGTTTAACAAAGCAGCAACCCGGTTCGAATCTAATTTATCGAAAACATCATCTAACAAAAGTAAAGGTGCTTTGTGGCTTTGCTGAAACATATATTGCGAACAAGCCAATTGAAAAGCAATCAAGTAATTCTTCTGCTGTCCTTGCGAACCATACTGTTTTGCGGGCTGCTCATTAATTAAAAAATGTACATCATCTTTATGAATACCAACGGTGGTTCGCTGAGCATAAATATCATCTAATTGGGCATTTTTTAGCAGTTGCTCATAGCTGTCTTCAAATAAATTAGAAAAGTAGTGATAAGTAGCTGCTTCATTGCCCATAGAAATGGCTTGGTACATTGTTTTGAAAATGGGACTTAAATCGTTCAAAAACTGTTGACGGCTTTCAAATACAAACTGTGCAGCCGGAATTAATTGTTGCGTATAGGCATCTAATAAAGTAAAATCAGGTTGACGTTTACAGGTTTTTAAATGATGGTTGCGCTGTTGTAAAACCTTTTGATAAGTACTTAATTGTTGTAGATAGGTTGGGTTGGTTTGGCAAAGCACCTTATCTATGGCTTTTCTTCGGTCGTTACTATAACCCTTTATCAAGGCAATATCATCAGGTGTAATCAACAAAACGGGAAATTGCCCAATATGGTCTTGCAAGCGGTTTAAAACTTGTCCGTTAGTTTGTATCTTTTTTTGCTGATTTTTATGATAAGCCATCGTCACCTCAAATGTATTGTTATCATTAATATAAGAAGCTTCCAAGCGAAAAAAATCACGTTGATGAAGGATCAATTCCGCATCTTTTACATTAAAATTACTTTTGCAGATAGAGAGATAATACAGCGCATCTAACAAGTTAGTTTTGCCCGCCCCATTATTGCCGGTAAAACAATTAAAGCGATTGGAAAAATGTAAAGATACATTTTCCAAATTTTTGAATTGCAGGGCTTTAAAATTCGAGAGGGTTAAATGCATCAATAAAGTTCAAATTTCCGTATCTTCGCCAAAATTTTTACGTGGCAAAGATAAAGGTAACAAAACAAACCTATTTAACATGGTATGAAAGCATGCTTTTGCAACGCCGTTTCGAAGAACGGGCAGGAATGTTATATGGTCAGCAGAAAATACGCGGGTTTTGTCACTTATATATAGGTCAGGAAGCCGTTTCGGCAGGCATTGTTTCGGCAACTCGAAAAGAAGACCCTATTATAACGGCTTATCGCGACCATGGTCTCGGCTTAGCAAGAGGTATGACGCCTAATGAATGCATGGCTGAATTATATGGTAAAGCAACCGGTAGCAGTAAGGGTAAAGGTGGTTCTATGCATTTTTTCTCTAAAGAAAATTATTTTTTTGGTGGACATGGTATAGTGGGCGCACAAATTCCGATGGGTGCCGGTATTGGTTTTGCCGAAAAATATAAAGGAACCGACAATGTTTGTGTAACCCTTTTTGGAGATGGTGCTGCCCGTCAAGGCGCTTTACACGAAACCTTTAATATGGCAATGACTTGGAAACTGCCCGTTATTTTTATAGTAGAAAACAATGGTTATGCCATGGGTACTTCCGTTGAACGAACGACCAATGTTGAAGAAATTTGGAAATTGGGTCTCGGCTACGAAATGCCAAGCGAAGCCGTTGACGGTATGCATCCGATGGCGGTACATAAAGCCATTGAAACGGCTGCCGACCGTGCTCGTAAAGGTAAAGGACCTACTTTTCTTGAAATAAGAACCTACCGGTACAAAGGACACTCTATGTCTGACCCACAAAAATACCGGACTAAAGAAGAGGTAGAATCATACAAAAAATTAGATCCGATAGAACAGGTTTTAGACGATATTAAAAAGAAAAAATACGCTACCGAAGAACAAATAAAAGAAATTAATACAAGGGTAAAACAACAAGTAGACGAATGTGTAACATTTGCAGAAAATTCTCCTTTTCCAGATGATGCAGAGTTGTATAAAGATGTTTACTATCAGCAAAATTACCCTTATCTCTCATAACATATTTTTAGTATACATAAAAAAATGGCAAAGAAAAAAAGAATAAAAGACCAAGGGGTACAAACCAGCCAAACCAAAGGTGCTTTTGGCAACGATAGCCGCACAGATGCCGGAACTATTTTTGATCAGGAAATTGATGTGCAAGAAGGATATAACAAAGCCGAAGATTTTTTAAACAAATACAAGTTTCCTATTTTTGGAGTGTTAGGCTTCATATTATTAGGCGTTATTGGCTTTTGGGCGTATAACAATTTATATGTGCCGCCACGCACAGCCGCTTCGGTTGAAAGTGCTTATTTTGCTCAAAATTATTTTGAAAAAGATGAGTTTGATAAAGCCCTAAATGGCGATGGCGTAAATGACGGTTTTTTAGATATTATTAGCAATTATGGAAGCACCAAAATGGGTAACTTGGCTAATTATTATGCTGGTGCGTGTTATTTGCAACTCGGTAATTACGAAGAAGCCATTGATTATTTAAGCAGTTTTAAGGGTAACGATATGGTCATTAGTTCTATGGCGCTTGGCGGCATTGGCGATGCTCATATGCAATTGGGCAATACTTCGGAGGGTATTAGCTTTTACGAAAAAGCGGCAGCCAATAGTGATAATAAGGTAACTGCACCGATGTATCATTTTAGGGCAGGCGTTGCCAAAGAGCAAAACGGCGATGCCGAAGGAGCCAAAGAACATTACGAAATTATTAAAGAAGAATACCCAACCAGTATAGAAGGTAGAGACGTAGCCAAGTACCTTGCAAGAGTTGGTGCTTAGCAAAGTCGTCGTATTAAAGTAACTTATTGAACCCAACCAGCAATAATATATTAGCTTTTAAATAAGCAAGTCGCTCAAATGATGTATATATTGGTTGGGTTTTTATATACGTTTAATTTTTTTTGAAGCGAACCATTAGGTTTTCCATCCAAGGCGCTCCCCGCTTTCCGTTCAAATGCTATTGCCACCGCTTCAATGCCCACCGCAAAATAGCATAACCACTGCAATTCTATCTAAGTGTCTTTCGGCATACTGAATGTTATTTATTTATACATTAAAAATAATTCAACATTCATTATTCGTTAATCGATATTCGTTGTTCATTAAATGGTCATCCAATAAATATCGAATATCGAACACCGAACACCCAATTTTGAATGACGAATTTTTCCAT
>CALHDG010000232.1 GCA_938023075.1 uncultured Chitinophagales bacterium | reverse complement strand
ATTAAATAGGCAGGGTTTTCACATCTTTCAAAATGTCTTTAGCCCACGCTTTTTTTCGAAGAAAAAATTCTCTACCCTTTATTTTTTCAGCAACTTCAGCAAGCCTTTTTTTAGTCTCATCAGACATTGGCTCAACTTTTTTTGGTTCTGATATATTGTTTTCTTTTTTCATCTGTTTGTAAAACTTACCTAATTATTCTTATTACAAAGTTAGTTTATTTTTTGTTAAAAACCAATATGGCTTGATATGGTGTGTGAGGAATGTATTGTACAAAATCCATTTCTTCTTCCATCCTACCAAAGAAGATGTATGATTTACTCAGTTCAACAAAGTTTTTGTTTACATAATACCGGTAGGCTTTAATTCTTTTGTTTAGGTTTTTACAAACATCAACACATTTTTTTGTGCAAGTTAGTCTGCATTGATTTTCAAATAGTGCATTACTATCGCTTCCTTGTACCACAATTGCTGCGTTTTGGAAACGTTCAAAAAATTTTGGTATCGTGCTTAAAACAGTACTAAATACCTTTCGCATATCACCATTGTTACTATTCACATCATCAATAATGGTGTCATTTTCAACATCATAATCGCCAAAACCCATATTAAATACTTTTCTGTTATTTATAGTTGCGATGAGAGAAAATTCGACAATTTTAGATATGTTCATTTTGCCTGCACTTTCAAACAAATATCTGGTATTGCTTTCTTCAATAGTAAATTCATTGGTAAGATATGGCGTAATATTGTTCAATAGAAAGCTATATAATTTACTGTAAAATTAGCAATTTAAATTAACCTATTTCACAAAATGTGTGATTTTGAAAAGCGTAGATTTATTAGAGCTAAGTTGAACTAAACCTTCAAAGTTTTATGTTTTTAAAAGTCTCTTTGGCTTGTTTGGTCTGTTCTTCAAAATAGGCTTTGTCCTTCATTTTTTCAGCAGCTTAAGCAAGTCGTTGTTTGGTAGCTTCCTGAATAGGTTCAACCTCTATGCGCTCTAATAAACTTTTATTTTGTTTTGCTACTTTTACCATAAGCTTAAATCTACAACAATTTAACGCAATATTAAACGTTTTGGTTTACTATTTACAGAAACAAAACTAATCATTTATGTAAAATAGAAAGCTCTTTTTAAGCATATCTATATCTGCTAAAATGAAGCCTGTTTTATACTGAAAGTTTAGGTATGTAGTAATTGCTTATTGAGGGATAGATGCAAAACTCATTATCACATCTCAGGAATTAACCATAATGCAAAGCCTTAGCAGTTATAGTCTTTCATTTTTTCTTCAAAATCAAGTTTAATCAACTCCCAATACTTTCCCCTTAAACAATTTGGCTCGAAATCATTATCTGCTTTTTTAAAATTTGTCAATTGTTTAATTATTTCATCATGGCTAAAATTGTATGGATAGCGTTTTGAATAAATTGTCAACATATCTGGCAAATCAAAATGATTCAACAATTCGTGAATATCCCAAAAATCTTTCTTTCTTCCGCCTCTTCCAATTACATCTAATTTCATAGCTATTATTTCTTCAAGGCTTGATAATCTAACACCCTCATAAGATATTATTGGATAAATAAATGGGTCAGTATAAAATAGATCAAGTTTTATAGTATTCAAATTTGATGCTCCAATAAAACAGAAGTTCCCCATAGATTTATTCATCCAATTATTATAGCCTTCAACAAACTGAAATTCTGTTTTCAGTATTTTCAAAATATCTAAAAAATCAATTGTTCCATATTGAGCATCAATAAACAAATCAATATCTACCGACATTCTATGCCCCAAAACACCCAATAATAAGCTTAAACAAGTGCCTCCTACTAATCTAAAATTTGCCAATTTTTCTAAACGCATTAATTTAACTAAACAGTTCCATAGTAAATTGCTAACTGTTTGCCTATAAATATGCAGATTCATCTAAACCTTGTTGATATACTTATCTACATTTTTGCTGAACTGTGGATGATATGAATTTTCTATTTTTTTAAGCTCAACTTTGATGGTGGATAAGCTATAAACTTTTATTAATTCACTAATCTCATTTTTGTTACCTCTTTCAAGTATTCTTTGTATTATTGATCTTTTGTGTTTCTTCAAATCAATTTTTCTAATATCTGTATCCCAAAAAACAGCGCTTCTTATTTTACCGATGAAAGGATTTTCAATTGATTCTTGAGCAGCAATTTCCACTTCAAAACCGGCTTGTAGCAGCCTAAAATAATCCTTTTCAATATTGAAATAGCTGCCAAGCTTGATAGATAATTTGGCGTTAATTCCTCTCTTCTCTTTGGTAATAGCGTTTATAGTTTGAGGGTATTCATCAATTGCTTTTGCCAAGTCAATTGCCTTTAATTTACGCTTAATTAGCTCTCTTTTTAAAATAGCCCCAGGATGAACTCCTTTTACTTTATTATATTCTGGTAACATAGATATAGATGTATGTAATTTAAACAAAGTTACAAAAAAATAAACAAATTTGTTTATAGGATAGTTCAATTCATTAAAAGGTTTTGCATTACCGTATAGTATATGAAACACTCGGAAGAATATGCGTTTATAATTAAATTGTCAAATATATTTAAATTAGTTATCACTAATACACCATATCTACATCATAGGGTTTTTACCAAATAGGAAAACTAAAATTAAGATTAACTATAATCTGTTATAACATAATCTAAACAAATTTCTAAAGGCTTATATTCTAATTACTAATGTAGCTTACAATATTTAGAGTAATGTAACATTCATAAAATAATTTGAATATGGATGTTTATGAACCAAGTAAAATTTCCTTAATCCAATATTCAAATGGAGTTGATGAAGCTCTGCTCAACTGATGATCTAATAGAATTAAACAAATGCTGGCTAAGTTCTAAAGCTATAATGAATACAATATACAAATCTACTGCTTGTTACAGTATCTTATAAATCACCTTACCATTAAATTAACAAAACCTATTAAACTACTTATTATTATGTTACAAGAATTAAAGGCTCACTATTTGAACCAAACACCTTATCTTATTTTCAAATGTAGCACTTCTAAGTTTTAGTTCATAAGGTTGTGGCTGTGTTTTTATCTATCTATCCATTTACCCAATAGATATAGATGGATGGATCGAATTAAATACTTTGGAGTAATGTTTATTAGTGTCAATTAAGGTTTAACAATAAATATTAAATGTTGTACCTATGTTGTACCCATAAAACAACAAAAGCCTTATAACCAATAGTTACAAGGCTTTACAGTGCCCCAGGAGGGACTCGAACCCTCACGGACTTAACGTCCACAGGATTTTAAGTCCTGCGTGTCTACCAATTCCACCACCAGGGCGGGCACTGTTTTGTCAAAACAAAAAAGGATGAATAAAATACCATCATTCATCCTGTTTGATTATTGAGCGAAAGACGAGATTCGAACTCGCGACCCCAACCTTGGCAAGGTTGTGCTCTACCAGCTGAGCTACTTTCGCAGTTTATTTAAGAACTTACCTTTGTATCTATTTACAAACGGGCTGCAAATATAAAAAACTTCTGTGCAATAAAACAATAGAAAACCCGAATTAATTTCAAAATTATTTCTGAATTTTTGGAATAGTAAATTTAATAAATTGAGAACATGAAATCTTTCTATCGTCAGATCAATTAACCAATTGATTGGGGTAATTGACATGTTTTATTTGTTTTGTAAAAGTGCTTACGGAGAACGGTGGTTTGCAAACTAGCCCCGATTGCAGCGGTTATGCCATTTTGAGCAGATTTGAAGCGCAGGCAAAATGGCATTTGAGCGGAAAGCGGGACCCAAAGTTTCTGCGAGTTTATCTGTTTCGCTTCTAAAAAAAATTGTAATATGAATATTTTGAATTGATTATTATGTATGTTTAGTATTGTTAAGTAATTAGTCAAGTTGTTGGTGTCAGATTAATTTATTTAAAATTTGGATGAGTGCCAAACAGAATGCTTTCAGTCATCGCCTTCCAACGAATTAATCGTTAAAATTTTGCCATTGTAACCTACATTATAAGCATTGCTAACTATTTTGCTGTTAAGATGTATACCTTATCATTGATGGAATTTACAAATTGTCGAGCAATATACTTACTTTGTGCAAGTAAAAGATTTAGGATTAGATGAAAAAACAATTTTTTTTAGGGAGTATAGTGCTTTCTTTGGCACTTTTTGCACAAGCGCAAAACTTTAACCTTGAACAATTAGGGCAACTGACCTACGACCAGGAATTGAGTGATATATGGGCTTATAGTACCGAAAATAGTTCGGGCCTTAAAGAGTATGCCTTGGTAGGCTTATTTAATGGATTATCAATAGTTGACGTAACGGTGCCGGCAGAGCCGGTTGAGTTGCATTTTATTGGTGGAGCGGCTTCGACTTGGAGAGATATGAAAACTTATAATGGTTTTGCCTATGTAAGTAACGAAACGAATAATGGAATTTTAATTGTTGACTTAACTAAGCTACCAGAAGAGGCACCGTCGCAAAATTTTACGGGTGATGACCAAGCCACTTTTACCTCTGCCCATAATGTATTTATTGATGAATTGGGTATTTTATATGTTATTGGATCAAATTATGGTAATGGCGGATGTTTGATGTATGATTTAAATGAAAATCCATTAACTCCAAATTTAGTGGGTATTTATGATGAGGCTTATGTACACGATGCTTTTGCTCGAAATAATATTTTATACACTGCTGAAATTGGTGGGGGCATTTTTTCTGTAGTAGACGTCAATGATAAAAGCAATCCGACTATTCTCGGTACGGCTTCAACACCAAATAATTTTACGCATAACTGCTGGTTGTCGGATGATAATACTACTTTGTTTACTACCGACGAACGAGGAGGTTCTTTTATTGCGGCTTATGATGTCAGCGATCCATCAGACATAAAAGAGTTAGACAGAATACAGTCAAGCCCAGGAGAAGGCGTAATACCGCACAATACTCATGTTTTAAATGATTTTTTGATCACTTCTTATTACCGAGATGGGGTAACTATACACGATGCCTCTAATCCAACTGTAATGGTTGAAGTTGGAAGATATGATACCGCCCCTGATTTGTCGGGAGGTGGTTTTAACGGTTGTTGGGGAGCCACGCCTTTTTTGCCTTCTGGTAACATTTTAGCTTCTGATATTGAGCAAGGTTTGTTCATTTTAAAGCCAACTTATAAAAGAGCCGCTTTTTTAACAGGTACTGTAATGGATGCGAATACTAATGAATTGTTATCAGGCGTAACTGTTACTATAGTAGATCCTGAAGCTGTTGCCACTACTGGAATTGAGGGTAATTATATGGCAGGTATTGCAGGTAGCTCAACGGTAGAAGTGCAATTCTCTAAACCGGGTTACGAAATACTCATACAAACTATAGAACTAACGGAGGCTGAAACACAAACCTTAAATGTTAGCATGATAGAGCTACCAAGTTTTGCGATTAATGTAGAAGTGTTTGATAAAGATAGCGGTGAAAAAATACCCGATGCCGCAATAAGCATTGTTAATGATGATTTTTTATTTAACGAAGCTGCTAATGATGCTGGTATTTTAACATTGGATAAGTTTTATGAAGGTACGTATCGCGTATTTGTTGGAAAGTGGGGTTATCAAACTATAGCGGATACCATTAATTTTAATGCGAACAGAAATTCGTACAGTGCCAATATTGTAGCAGGTTATTATGATGATTTTACTTTAGATTTTGGTTGGCAAGTGTCGGGTGATGCCGGCACCGGTTTATGGGAGCGTGGTGAACCTGTGGGCACTACTTTTCTGAATAGTACTGCTAATCCTGATGAAGATGTGAATACTGACATCTCGAACCTTTGTTATGTTACCGGTAATGGAGGTGGCAGTGTCGGTCAAGATGATGTTGATGATGGAAATTCTATTTTAACTTCACCGGTATTTGATTTATCGGATATGACTGTGCCTGTTTTAAACTATAGCCGTTGGTTTTTTAATGATGGTGGACAAGGTGCCCCTCCAAATGATATGATGACCATTTCTCTATTAAATGGGATGGATACGATAGTGGTAGAAACCCTAAATAGCGATAGTGATGGGAATGGTAGCTGGCAAGCACAATCTTTTAACCTAAATGATTTGGATATTGAACTTACTACTACCATGACCTTAGTTGTAGAAACAGGAGATGATGTTGTTGCCGGTCATTTAGTTGAAGCTGCCTTCGATCATTTTTTCATTGAAGATGATTTTGTAGGCATTATCAACCATCAATATACCGATTTATTGGTGCAGCTATCCCAAAATCCGTTCACCCATCAAATACAACTTAACTTGAATGATGCCTTTCAAAAAATTGATGGAGAATTAACGATTCAATTTATTTCAATCAATGGAAAAGTTTTACATACCGATGCCTTAAATGGCTCAACTTATACTTGGGGCGCACAGGTACCTAAAGGTATTTATCAATATGTGATTGGTCATTCCAACGGCTTATTGTATACCGATAAAATTATAAAAATGTAGGTTGAAGTTATACTGCTTTTGTTTCGATAAAAAAAGGCAGTATTTTTTTTAGAAATCACTTCCAAAAAGGAAAAAGTATTCTATATTTGCACTCCGTTTGTGAGAAATTGCAAACAAAGACGGTGGTTTAGCTGACTATCATATTATGAACGTAATTATGACAAAAGTTAACCTACTGGTTCGGTAGTTCAGTTGGTTAGAATACCTGCCTGTCACGCAGGGGGTCGCGGGTTCGAGTCCCGTCCGGACCGCCAACTATATTTTAGACCGCTTCGATGGCGGTCTTTTTTTATGCGCCTAAGGCACCTAACAACACTTAAAACAACTACAGGCATTGCAGGCTTTCAGCG
>CALHDG010000231.1 GCA_938023075.1 uncultured Chitinophagales bacterium | reverse complement strand
GGCTATGCTGATGGAAACCGCAGGCAGCAAAGATGGACAAGAGGAATTAAAAGCATTTAGAGAAAAAAGAAAACCTGTTTGTACAGGAGAGTAATACTAATTTGATTATAAAAAGTGACACTAAAATTTTGAATTTATTTTGGTGAGATTCAAACGCAGCCATAGCCAGCGGTTACGGCGAGTATTTTTAATCCCGAAGCTTCGGGACCAACAATAAAACGAAATTTGTGTTACATTTTATGGTCAATTTAGTACAATATAAAAATAACAGAATCTAATAAAAATGACAAAGGATAAAATAATTATTTCTGCTGCACTTACCGGCGCAGCTACCAATCGTTCTCATTGCCCAGATATTCCATATAGGCCAGAGGAAATTGGAGTTGAAGCAAAACGTGCCGTAGATGCAGGTGCTTCTATCGTACATATTCATGCAAGAGAAGATGATGGAGTGCCAAGCTGGAGAACTGAAGTTTTTGAAGACATTCAAAAAGAGGTAAGAAAAAGATGCCCTGAGGTAATCATCAATTATTCGACAGGTGCTATCGGTCTTTCTGTTAAAGAACGTATTGCTCACCTTGCCCCTACTAAACCAGAAATGGCTGCTTTCAATATGGGAAGTATGAACTATGCTATTTTTTCTAAAAAACAAAAAAAGTTCTTCTGGAATGGTGTTTTTGAAAACTCTTTTGATACCATGGCTGAAGTGGTTAAAACAATGAATGATAACGGAATTTGCCCGGAGATGGAATGTTTCGACACTGGACATATTCGAAATGCGGAGCCTCTTCGCACTATGGGTTTGATTCCGGATAATGCTTGTTATAGTTTAGTCATGGGGGTCTTAGGTGGTATTCCTGCCACGCCGGAAAATCTAATCCATCAAATTAAGCAGGTGCCTGAAGGTGCTTTTTGGCAGTCAATTGTTATCAGTCGAAAACAATGGAAATTGAATGCATTGGCTGCTGTAATGGGCGGTAATATTCGAGTAGGATTAGAAGATAATTTTTATTTACCAAATGGTGAAATGGCAAAATCCAATGGAGAACTTGTGGAGCACGCGGTCAGTTTAGTTAGAATGATTGGTAGAGAACCCACTTCAATTGCAGAGACCAGACAATTGCTTAACATCAACCGAATAAGCTAATTGTAAAATGTTTAAAGAAGATACATTTCAAAATAAAATTGCCTTAGTCACGGGCGGTCGTTCTGGTATTGGTTATCAGATTGCAAAAGACCTCTTGCAAATGGGTGCAAAGGTAATCATCTGTTCTCGAAAAGAAGAAGCCTTGATGAAAGCCAAAGCAGCTTTGAGTGCCTTTGGTGAAGTTGCTGCTCAAGCTTGTGACATCCGAAAAGAAGAGGATATTAAAGCTTTGGTAGATTTTATAAAAGAAAAATTTCAACGCTTAGATATTCTGGTCAACAATGCAGGTGGACAATTTCCTACCCTCGCTGAATATACCAATAACAAAGGTTGGAATGCAGTCATCAATAATAATTTGAACGGCACATTTTATATGACACGTGATATGGCTGTTAATTTTTTCCTTCCTCAAAAAGGTGGAACCATTGTTAATATTATCGCTCAGATTCATCGAGGATTCCCCGGTATGGTACACACAGGAGCAGCAAGAGCTGGGGTCGAAAATATGACCAAGACCTTAGCATTAGAATGGAGTCATGCTAATATCCGAATCAATTGCGTAGCTCCGGGAACAATTGATAGTTCAGGTTTGGATACTTATCCCAAGCCCATTCAAGATATGTTTGAAGCGTTAAAAAAAGCAACGCCACTTCAACGATTTGGAACAGTAGAGGATGTTTCGAATACCGTTTGTTTTTTAGCATCACCCTTGTCATCGTATATTTCGGGTATTACTCTTTATGTGGATGGTGCTTCGCATTTAAATATTGATAAAATGGGATTACCCAATATTTTAAAATCTATGATGTAAATAAATTGCGACAAAAAGTGGCAAGTCATTTTATCAACAAAAATCAATATAAATTATAAAATCATGGTTGACTATTATTTCAGTGAAGAACACAATATGTTTAGGAACAGCTTGAAGACTTTCCTTCAAAAAGAAGTGGTTCCACATATTGACAAATGGGAAGAAGAACGGCGTATACCCCGTTCCATCTGGAAAAAAATGGGAGAACAAGGTTTTCTGGGACTAGGGTATTCATCTGAATATGGAGGCTCTGAACTGGATTTCTTTTTCGATGTTGTTTTTTGCGAAGAAACCTCAAAAGTATTTTCAGGTGGTTTTGCCATCACGCAAGCCGTAACTCAATACATGGCTTCCCCCTATATTGTAAAGTATGGTTCTGAAACCCTCAAACAAAAATACTTGCCAGGAATCATTTCGGGTGATTTGATTGCCTCTATTGGAATCTCAGAACCAACAGCAGGTTCTGATGCCGCCAATATAAAAACAACGGCAATGCTAGAAGGCGATTATTATATTGTGAACGGTTCTAAAACATTTATAACCAATGCCGTTTATGGAGATTTTATAGTAACGGTTGTAAAAACAGACTTGAGTGCCGGTCCTGCCGGAGTAAGTTTGTTAGTAATCGACAGAAATGCAGAAGGGGTGTCAGCCACCAAACTTAAAAAATTGGGTTGGCATGCCTCAGATACTGCAGAACTTGCTTTTGACCAAGTGAAGGTGCCGAAAGAAAATCTCATTGGAGAAGAAGGTAAAGGATTTTATTATCTTATGGGAGGATTACAAGTAGAAAGATTGGTTGGTGGAGTTATGGGCTATGCGGCATGTGAATCAGCTATGGAATATACTCTCCAATATATGTCAGAGCGACAAGCCTTTAACCGCCCCATTAATAAATTTCAGGTTTTGAGACATCGTATGGCACAATTGGCTACAGAGATTGAATCTTGTAAGCAATTCGTTTTATACTGCTGCAGACTGCAAAACGACGAGAAGTATGCCGTAAAAGAATGCTCTATGGCTAAACTACTGGCGACTGAATTATCGGATAAAGTCATGTATCAATGTTTACAAATGTTTGGTGGATATGGATATATGGAAGAATATAAAATTGCTAGGATGTTTAGAGACAGTCGTGTCGGTACCATCGGAGGTGGCTCATCTGAAATCATGAGAGAAATCATAGCTAAAATGATTATAGACGATGTATCCTACCAAACAGCATCTAACAACAAGAATAAAACTTCTAATCACAAGGAAAATGGGGATGTAAATTTAGAAACTGTTCTTGAACAAATAAAACAAAAAGCAGAAGCAGCACCTACGCTCGGCAACACCTTAAAATTCGACTTTGGCGACTGTCAACTTTACATCGATGGAGCAGGAGATACAAACAATGTTTCTACAGAAAACAAAGAGGCTGCTTGTCTTGTCGAATCAAGTTTTGAAGACTTTTTAGCCCTGACCAAAGGAGAACTTAACCCTATGGGAGCAGTGATGAGTGGAAAAGTAAAAATCAAAGGGGATATGTCTGTCGCTATGAAATTGCAATCTCTTTTTGCTTAATTTTTATTTAAGATTTTATATAAAAGTAAAAAAATGCAAAATAAAACAGTTTTTATTACAGGCAGTAGTAGAGGTATCGGTAAAGCTATTGCCCTTCGATTAGCAAAAGAGGGAGCAAATATTGTTATAGCTGCCAAAACAGTTGAACCTCATCCTAAATTAGAGGGAACGATTTATACCGCTGCTAAAGGCACCACGCAACGTCTTGGAAATCGGGGCAATTTTGGAGACGGTGGTGGCTCGTTGTTACATTTGCAAAACCTATAGTCTTGTAATTATTTGTAAACTTGACAAATTTTTCCCCATCTCCCGCAAGTTTTTTTGACTTGTGACTCCAAAACCTCAAGTCTATTTGACTTGCATTCTAAAACGAAGCGCTATCATAAATTGGGCGTAATCTTCAATAGACTATCCAAGCTTACATAATTGCTGGTACTTGAATAATAAAATTTGTGGATTATAAAAACCAAACCTGCTTTCATTTGGTTATGATGAATGTACACTAACTTTTGGTCAATCATATTTCCTTCAATTTCTATTGTTGTCAAAGCTGATAATTTCTGCTCATTATTTTACAAGATATAAATTTCAAGGTGTTTGTTTGCAAGTCAAAAAGACTTGAATGGAAATAAATCACAAGTCGAAAAGACTTGCGGCAGATTGTATTTATTTAGTAGATTGTACAAATTCAGCAAAAGCCGTTTTAGTATCATATTGAAATTGATACCCGGTCTCTTTTTTAATTTTTTCATTACTTGCAATCCAAGGATGTATCAGCATACGCATGCCGGAAGACGGGGCTTTAGCAATAGAAGTCACTCGTAAATGCCAAAAGAAGTTATTCATTGCGTACATCACTGGCCAAGGTATCAACACCAATTTATTCCCTAAAGCTTCAACCATTTCTTTGAACGTCATTTCACCATCTCCTGCTACATTATAAACACCGCCAATTCTTTTTTCAAGAAGGAGCGCCATGATATTAATCAAATCATCTTCATGAACAAATTGCCACGGCTTTACATTGGAGGGCAATGCCACCGTTTTTTGAATTAAATATTGTGCGGTTGGGTTTCTCCAACCTGGTCCGACCACCATACATGGGCGAAGAACAGAAACCGTTATATCCGGGTGAGTCTCAGCGAACTTTCTGAAAATCGGTTCCAACTCTTTTTTGTTTTTAGAATAGGTAAAATCATCATTACCTCTCAGTGGGCTGCTATCTTCTAATAAGGGTTGGTCATTGTCGGGGTGAAAACCGTAAGCGGTCGTAGAACTTAAATAGAGAATCTGTTGCACACCAGCTTTTGCCCCTGCCGATAAAATATTTAGAGACCCATTTTTATTGATGTCCTCCATTTCTCCTTTATTGTGAATAGGAGTTAGTACATAAGCCGCATGAATGATGGCATCAATATTTTCTTTTTCAAAAATATCGTCCATATTATCCCGAATATCTCTTTGATAGAAAGTGTATTTTGGATGATTGATTTTGCCTGCGTTGATGTCTGTACCAACTACTCCAGTTACCCAATCTTTTTCTAATAGTACTTCCGTCATTCGGTTGCCGATATAGCCAGATGCGCCTGTAAGGAAAATGTTCATTTTGATTTACTTTTTAGAATAATGATGCACATAATGCCTCCAATAATCTATGTTAAATAATTTTATTAATCTTTTACCAAATTGATTTCTAACTTGATAATGTTATCTTTGGAATTTATTTAATATAAAGTAGGTTTTATTTCAAATTGGAGGTGAAATCCGGCAGTAAACTTGTCAGACATTTTCAAAATGTCTGACAAGTTTACTGCTAAAAAAAAAGACAAACATAACATTGTCAAGCTAATATCTTTACTGAATTTAAAACACTTTTAGCTGCCCAATAGCCATTCATCCCATGTACACCACCACCGGGAGGCGTAGAAGCGGAACACATAAATATTTTTGGATTAGGCGTACTGTATGGATTAAACCGTGCAACAGGCCGAGTAAATAATTGCGTAATATTGGCTGCACCGCCCGTAACTGCACCACCCACATAGTTTGAATTATAAGTTTGAAAAGCCTTCGTATTCATACTATGTTTTGCCAAAATAATATCTTTAAAACCTGGCGCAAAACGCTCGATTTGATTTTCTATAATTTTACTTTTATCTTCTACTGAACCATTTGGAAATCAAAGGAATATAAACACCAAAACGACCACCGTATCACCATTAGGACCGGAACCAATAATGACTACGTCGTAGCTGTCTGTATTCTTGACCAAGTTGTTTCCTTTTTTAAATCTTCAAGATAAATTGATTCTCCAATTCCATTTTGGTCATTTTGTATCATAATTAGGATAAGGCATTTTTTCTTTTAAATCTTTGATAAATGAATAGCCTTCTTCCATCAGTCCATCTTTTGCATCATGAATTCGCCAATGCATTCGACCATTATGCATTTGTGGTGACTCGACCATAATGACCCGTAATTCACCTGGTTCAAAATGGCAACGTTTTTGAACGGATGCCAAAAGACGTTCTTGGTGCAAGTGGGCATCCCCAAAATTCCAACCAATAACTTCTCCTGCAACGGTCTCTCCTTCCCACCAATCATATTCTTCAATATTTTCTACCGCTTTTGGAATTAAATCATGTAAGGCTCTACCGGGCAAATGCATCAAACGAAATGCAATCATTCTTGAAAAAACGGAATCCACCGTCCTTTGGTCATAAAACATGGCTAATTGTACTCGTAAATCTTTGGAGGTTTTTTTAATGTTAGGTTCTAATTTTTCCATCTTGGTGTTTCCTTTAAATAACCAAAGTGAATAGGGCCAAGTGCCTGCATAATATCTCATGGATAGAAGAAAGGAAACATGTTTCGGAAAAAAATTGCCCACAAGTGGAAGTATCAAACAGGTAATTAGAATTACGCCAATAATCAATGGCTGGCTAACTTCCAAAGGAGATAGTTCTGGACTGAATCCAAACAATAACCAACCACCATATACCATAATTACATTCCATTCCATCGGCACACCCATTGGAAAATTAAAAAATATAAAAGCATGAAACGCGGTCATACCCAATAAGCAATAAAACATGACCTCTTGTGACCAACCCAATATGGTTCCCGACATCAAAAGGATAGGTAAGGAAAATTCTACGACCGTTCCGAAATGAGCGATGTAATTAGCTGTTTTACTCAACCTTAAATCTTCCGGATAATTTTTGAACATCAGTTTTTTCAACCATTTGAAATTTAAAAATGGGCTGTTGCAAAGCATTACTGCCACCACGGAAGTAAAGGTTGGCGTTAATTTTGAAAAGGCTGCCCAAAACCAAATCGCAAACCAAATGATTTGTAAAGCACCTCCAGCTTCTGCCAAAAATAAAAAAACAAACAAAGACGGATAATACACATCGGCACGTGCAGCTAAATAAATTTGTCTATCTAAAAGCCCCAAAATGGGTAATAGAATTAAAATAGGTAACACCACTGCTGGGCTAAGGGCAGGAGCTATACAAGCTTTCACCAAAAAGAAAAGTAAGGCAATGTATAAGAGAATGTCCAACAAATTCCGTTTGTCCCCAAGCATTTTGAAAGTGGGTACCTTAACCGTTCCAGGACGTAGCCAATAAGTAATGCCACCAAAAGGAGGTACGTACCGCCCAGTCAAAGGACCACTTGCACCACCCATACCCAGTACTTCTAAGAGTATCGTCCACGTTAAGGCTTTGCCCAATGCTTCTAACTTAAACCACCATTGCCCGAGTGTATCCGAACCACCTAAGTCGGTTGAATAGGAACAGAATACAAACCACATCCAAACATAGAAAGCAATTTTTAAAGCATAAAAAATAACTACTGAAAAAGGCGCACCAAAGCCTTGTATTGCCCATGCTTCACAAACTTTTTTTGCTCTTTGAGAAAAGGGAAGTTTTTTCCATTCATCAACGTCATAGGGTAACTCCGTAGGTTTTAACATAATTATTGATTTACTTTTATTGGAATCGGTTATTTAAAAAAGCTGTTTAAATATAATTAATTTCGATTAAAAATTGAATTAAACACTTTTAAATAGTACATATATAGGTAGGCTTAAGGGTATAATATTTTTAGGTAAGAGACTTTGTGTTGTTGCTAAAGCTAATAATTTTTATTGTTGATGTTTTTGTTTTTAACTGTCCAAAATCTTATCTTTATAAACGATTCTGGTAAAAACATCAATCTAACAGATAACCGCAGAAGATATAGAATATTAAACCATCTGGATACTGAAAGCCATTGTACAAAAAGCCATTGTACAAAAAGCCATTTTTGTTTTACCTTACAAAAATAAAATCAACTAGCTTTTTCAAAAATATATCACCAAAGGTGTAGCACTAACTCATTCGCATTTTAACAATAAAATTACCCACGCAAGAGACCATGTAGCCCATATGCTTAGAATTGGGAACAGGTTTGTATCCGGTCAAACCAATATACTTATACCTATGTGGAGCTGGCAAAATTTTTATGATAGATATATCGTCACATCTTACCAAAACATCTTTACTAACAACTATTGAAAAATTTGTTGAGTTCGAAAAAGCTGGTCTTTTAGCAAATTATTTGCCTAAAAAAATACGGTCCGTTGGAATCAACTTCAATGTTTATATAACAATCAGGAGCAATATAGCCTGAATGATTTACTATTAGATCTACATATAACTTCAGTGGTTGGAGATGCAAGAAAAATAAATTTGTCGGAAAAATCTGTTGACTTCATTTGCTCAAATAATACTTTTAAACATGTTTACCCAGATATTTTAGAAGCAATCTTATCTGAATTTAAAAGGATAATTAAAACTGACGGAATGATGAGTCATTTTATTGATATGAGCGATCATTTTGCCCATTTTGATAACAGCATTTCTATTTATAATTTTCTACAATTTACTGAAAAGCAATGGAGATGGATTGACAACTCTATTCAACCTCAAAACCGGATGCGTTTTCAACAATATCATCATATGTATACACAATTAAATATTCCATTTGAAACAGGCTTAGTAAGGACAGGTGATACAGATGCCTTGGCTAAGGTTCGAATAAAAACGCCATTTCTTTCATTTTCCAAAGAACAGTTGGCTGTAAGCCACGGATATATGTTTTCAAAATTTTTAATTTAATTTTTGTGGATAAAAATTAACTATAGCTTTGCTTTTTTAAAGTAACAAATCCGGGTATTTTTGTTTTAAACCCATATTTTCTATTTTTGAGATTTTAACTCACACATCAATTGCTTATGATCAAACGCATTGTAAAAATGAAATTCAAAGAAACGGATATCAACGATTTCAAAACAATTTTCTCAAACAACCAAGCTAAAATATTAGCCACTAAAGGTTGTAAGCATGTTGAGCTTTTGCAAGATATTAACAACCCTCAATTGTTTTTTACGTTCAGTTTGTGGCAATCAGAAGATGACTTAAATCAATACCGCAACTCCGATCTGTTTAAACAAGTTTGGCAAAACACCAAAGCTAAATTTGAGACAAAAGCCGAAGCCTGGTCGCTTAACCAAGTGCATTAAAAAGGCTACTGAACAAATTACTATGAAAGAAGATTTTCTACATTATATCTGGCAATATCAATTATTTAATCATGATAATTTGCAAACCGATGGTGGAAAGGCTTTAGAAATTGTACAAAGAGGGCAGCAAAATCCCAATGCTGGTCCCGATTTTTTTAACGCCAAAGTTAAAATAGGAGAGACCCTTTGGGCTGGAAATATAGAAATTCATACCAATGCCAGCCATTGGTATCAACATCAACACCAAACCGATAAAGCTTATGATAATGTTATTTTACATGTAGTTTACCAAAATGACAAAATGGTAAAGCGCACCGACGGAAGCGACATAGCAACCTTAAGTTTACAAGATAAAATACATGCTACCGTTGCATTAAAATGGAAGCAACTACAAAACCACACCGGCTGGATACCTTGCGAAAAAAGTATTGATCGAATTGATGATTTTACCTGGTTGCAGTGGAAAAACCGCTTAATTGTTGAACGTTTAGAAAGTAAAACGCAGCAAATTCAAAACTTACTCCATCAAACCAAAAATAACTGGAATACCTGTTTCTATATTTTTTTGAGTAGAGCTTTTGGTATGAAAGTTAATCAATTGCCTTTTGAACAATTAGCGCAGTCTTTGCCATTAAGCATCATACAAAAACATCAAAATGAACCACAACAAATTGAAGCCTTGTTTTTTGGTCAGGCTGGTTTTTTAAATGAAGCGTTTACGGAAGACTATCCAAAACAACTTCAACAAGAATATCAATTTTTAAAAACCAAGTATCAGTTAAAACCTTTACCCAAAGAAATTTGGAAGTTCAGCAAACTGCGCCCTGCTAATTTTCCAACTATACGCATTGCACAATTAGCAGCTTTAATGCAACAGCAAGCAGCATTGTTTTCACAGTTATTACAAGAGCAGCAATTAGAAAATATGTTGTCGCTATTTAAGATCAACATTCATCCATATTGGAATAGTCATTATCAATTTGAAAGAGCCCCAAAAACAGCTAACAACAAAAACAAAACTTTTGGAAAAACAACCATGCATTCTATATTAATAAATGCCGTAATTCCTTTTATCTTTGTGTACGAAAAAACAACAGGACAAGCATCTAAGCAAAAAAATAGTATAGAATTATTAGAAGACTTACCGGCAGAAAAAAATCATATTATTCAACATTGGAAAGCACTTGGTGTACAAACCGAAAATGCTTTAGACACCCAAACGCTATTAGAACTAAAAAACAACTATTGTTCAAACAAAAAGTGTTTAAGTTGCGTAATAGGCAACAAAGTTCTAAATCAAAAAGTATGAATATAGAAGATCTCTGGATAGGCGATCAATTACATGTAAAATCAATTAACGAAACCGGTAAGTTTGAAGGTACAACCTCAAAAGGTGCGCTCATTGTTCAATTGGAGATTGGCACTATTGAAGTAACCTCCGATGATGTGATTTTGGTGCCAGATAAACAACAACCAAAAAAGGTAACTGCAGAAGATAAAGATATTTCAAAACAAAAGCTTGTTAAAAAAACAGCTTTTAACAATGAAATTGATTTGCATATGGATGCTTTACGAGCTTTATATCCTGAGGCTGATATGAGTAATGCCTTATCTTTTCAAACAACAAAATGTCGCGAATTTTTACAAGAAGCGATTCGACGAAATAATGTTTTTGTAACGATTATTCACGGAAAAGGAGCAGGTATTTTAAGAAACGCTATTGAAGAATTATTAGTGGAGTTTAGCGATCATATTTTTAAAACCGAACCAGCAAATAAAGGTGGAGCGATGTTGGTTTACTTTAATTGAAAAAATAAAGGTGACATCTTTTAAAAAGGTGTCATCTTTGATAATCAAAATAAAAGAAGTAAGAGATTACTTCTATATTAATGGAAGCCGTTGTATGTTGTATATATATAAGGTAAGCCGGACTAATTCCCCTTCAAATGTTGAAGAGCCTGTGCCGACACATCGGTAGGTGGGTTTTTTCGAAAGAAAAAGGTCGGGGTAGTTTAAAACTCATAAAAGACTGCTCCATACTATTGCTATAAAACATCGTTAATTAGTAAAACAAGGGCACATCTTCTCAAAAGATATCATCTTTACCAATAAAAATAAACGAACGAAAAAATCAATCAAATCAATCAATTCATTAATTTCGCCCCACTATGATTTCGATCAACAACATATCCATCCAATTTACCGGGCATTTTATTTTTGATGCGGTTAGTTTTACTGTTGGTAAAAACGACCGTATCGGATTAACCGGACTAAACGGCACCGGCAAATCCTCGCTCCTAAAAGCCATTCAGGGCGATATTAAACCGGATAGCGGGTCAATTGATATGCCACCGGATACCACCATTGGCTATCTACCGCAAATTTTAAAAGTAGAGTACAACCGTAGCGTATTTGATGAAACCTTCACCGCTTTTGAAGACATTACCATCTTACAGAAAAAAATTAAAGATCAAGAGCATCAAATGGAAAACTTTGACGACTACGAATCTGACGCTTATGCCCGTTTGCTAAACGATTACAATCAAAACCTCTTACTATTTAAAAGTAAAGATGGGCACAAAGCTGCCGAAAAATTAGAAAAGGTGATGAAAGGCTTAGGCTTTGTACAAACCGATTTTACCCGCCAAGTAAAAGAAATGAGTGGTGGCTGGCAGATGCGGATTGAGTTAGCCAAAATTTTATTAAAACAACCCGATTATGTATTGTTAGATGAGCCAACCAACCACTTAGATATCGAAAGTATTTTATGGTTAGAAGGCTTCTTAAAAAAATACAATGGCGCGGTTATTATGGTGTCGCACGATCGGGCTTTTCTAGACAATATTACCAATCGCACCATCGAAATTGATCTCGGTAAAATTTACGACTACAAAACCAATTACACCAACTACTTAACCTTGCGCGACCAACGCAAAGAAAAACAACAAGCCGAATATAAAAATCAGCAGAAATATATTGACCATACCAAAGTCCTGATCAACAAATTCAGGGCAAAAAAAAATAAGGCGAAATTTGCCCAAACCTTAATTACCAAGTTAGATCGTTTAGAACGCATTGAAGTTGATCAAACCGACATTAGCAGTTTGGCTTTTAAATTTCAAGATCCGCCCCGTTCCGGTCAAATTGTGGTTGAAGCCAAAGCTCTAAACAAACATTATGGCGATTTACATGTGTTGAACAACCTCAATTTTGTAATTGAACGTGGCGATAAAGTAGCCTTTGTCGGTAAAAACGGAGAAGGCAAAACTACCCTCTCGAAAATAATTGCAGGAAAAACCGACTGCACAGGTGAATGCAAAATTGGCTACAATGTAGAGATCGGTTATTTTGAACAACAACAAGCCGAAGCCTTAGATGGTGATAAAACCGTGCTTGAAGTAATTGATGATGTAGCAACAGGCGAGATGCGATTAAAAGTACGGAGTTTGCTCGGCGCATTTTTATTTTCTGGGGAAGACGTGGAGAAAAAAGTAAAGGTGTTGTCGGGCGGTGAAAAGTCGAGATTGGCAATGGCAAAGTTGATGTTAGAACCCTACAATCTATTAATATTAGATGAGCCGACTAATCACTTGGATATGCGTTCAAAACAAGTCCTTAAAAATGCCTTAAATGTTTTTCCGGGAAGTATCATCGTCGTTTCGCACGATAGAGATTTTTTGGAAGGCTTAACCACCCGGGTGTTCGAATTTAAGAACAAACAAATTAAAGAAACCATTGGCGATATTTATGATTTCTTACAAGCCAAAAATATACAAAACTTAAACGAGCTTAGTGCCGATTTAAAAAGACAACCCTCCAAAACAAATCCCAAAGAAGAAAAGGCAGCCCGCATACAATCGCGCGAAGAGAAAAAAGCAGTAGAAAAACAATACAAAAGTTTAAAAAACAAAATCAACAAAACCGAAAAAAATATCGACACCTTAGAAAAAGACATCAAAGCCTTAGAACAGCAACTCGCCGATCCGGTTTTTTACAACGACAAAGAAAAATCAACCGAAGCCATTAAAACCTACGAACACAAAAAAGCCGAATTAGAAAAAGAAATGAAACTTTGGGAACAATTACAAGAAACCTTAGACGAGCTGACGATTTAATTTTTGAATGTTGCAAATTCCCCTTCTCACAGAAGGGGTGGGCTTTTTCGAAAGAAAAAGGTCGGGGTAGTTGTTTAAAACTAAGCTGTTCAAGTCTTCCATTAAATTTAAAGCAGAATATAATTTTGAAGCGAAACGAAAAGACTTTGAAAAAACGCGCAGCCTGCTGTCCGCTAAATCTTTTTATTCCGCTCTGCTCCACAAAAAGGATACCGCTCCCATCAGGGCTAAAAAAGAACATCCGGCAATTGACCTATTGAGACACAAATCCTTTGTATGCGCTCACCAAATTGCGGATAAAGAATTGATAGAGGCGAAAGCCGCAAAACACCTGAGCAATGTATTCAAAAAGATGTGACCATTTTTTGATTTATTTAGTGAGGTGTTGACCACCAATTTAAATGGAGAGGTGGTTTAATACTAAATTTAGTCTAACGTAATACCTATTTGACTGTAAAAAGTGACACAAAAAATTTGGAATTAATTTGGTGAACTCAAAATGCAGATATAGTCATAGGCTATGGCGAGTATTTTTAACGAAGAGCTTGTGCTGAACTTGATTCTGTAACTCCCAATATTAAACCGAAATTTGTGTTACATTTTGTAGTCAAGTTGGTATAAGGTGTATAGATGTAAATTTTAGAAATACAACTAAAAATTAGAACAAGTTTATCCAAATACATGAAATAGTTAACAATTTTGAATTGATTTTTTTTGAAGCGAAACTTTGTAGCATCATAATAACAGCAGTCCCGCTTTCCGCTCAAATGCTGCGGCTAAGCTGCAAAATCTAAGCTTCATGCAGCATAACCGCTGCAATCGGGGCTAGTTTAAAAACTTCGGTTCTTCGTAAAAAGAAAAAAAAGATGTCAGTCGAAAACAGGAAGGTATCAAGCAATTTGATAAACTTTTCAAAAGTTGATATTATTTTTTATTACAATAGTTTACTTAAGTTTCGGTAGTAGTATTTATTTAATCATAACTTGAATATAAATTATTTATGGAAATTGAAATAATCAATAAGGTTAAATTAACTTAATTCAAAAAATAAAGCATAAAATCATCCAGGTGAACCTGTTTACTTGTTGTAGTAAAGTGGCCATGCTTTTGTTGACACAATGGAACAGCAGTTATTTTACTACCAAAACTTAAGTAGTTTACTCAAATAAAAAGACTAACACTAAAAGATAACTACACTTTATTTCTTATTTTAAGCATAAAATATATTCGTAAGTTATAAATTTATAATTTTTTCAGCCTAACTATTGAAATACTAAAATATCATAAAAAAAATTAAACCTAATTCCATCTTTTTATACTAACTTGCGTCGCAATCACAACCACATTTATAAAAATCTATTAGCGGAACAAATAGAAAAAATCAATTTTTTTAAGCGATTTTAAAATTATGAAGATTTTTTATAAAAAATCCTCAAAAATTTACAATATTGTACCTCTAAAATGCATCTTAAATCTCCAAAACCTTGCTAATCAGCCCATAACGCATAATATATACTTTGTTTATGACAGATTTGATTAAATACACTATGTTGTTTAGTGAAATACGACACAGAAAAATTATTTTCGCATTTCAAGTCTTGCTTGCAGAATTTTATGTTGAAAAAAAATTGACCTACTCTTTATATTCTAAACGTCTTAACGATAATACCTTGAGAAATTCCTTTTTAAGGTCTGTTTAAAAATTAAAATCATAATCTTAATAAATTTATTTATTTTAAATATAAAATATCATGAGAAAAATTTTAGTTCTTTTAATGTCGATTACTTCGGTATTCGCTTTCGGGCAAGAAGTCATATCCAATGGTGGGTCTTCCTTGTCTAACGGTGAATATACTATAGATTTTACTATAGGTGAACCGGTAATCGAAACAGTTCAGAATGATGGTAAAATGCTTACCCAAGGCTATCATCAACCCACTCTAGCAATTATTGAAGTTAAACAAATTGATGAAAATTTTAGTGCAGCATTGTTTCCCAATCCCGCTACATCTTTTCTAAATGTTGAGTTAGAGGCTTTTGATGGAGTATCTTTTCAGCTTCAAGATGTAAACGGAAAAATTATTGAGCAACAAGGCATTAACCAAAAGGTCACTTCAATTAATGTAAAAAGCCTTGATAGAGGCGTATATATGTTAAAATTAGTTGACGAAAACGATAATAAATTAAAATCATATAAATTTTTAAAACATTAGATAATTAAATTTTTAGTAAATGAAGAAGTTAATACTCTTATTGCTTGCATTCGTCGCTTTCACGTATTGCACGTATGCACAGGCCCCGCAGGCTTTTAACTACCAGGCGGTAGTTAGAGATGCGGGAGGCAATCCGATAGCTAGTCAGGCTGTCTGTTTGCAAATATCCGTCCTTCAGGGTTCCCCTTTTGGTACCGCAGTGTATCAAGAGAACTTCTCTACAACAACCAATTCTTCCGGATTGGTTAATTTAGCTGTAGGGCAAGGAACTCCGGTAAGTGGTGTATTTGCAAACATCGATTGGGGTAGTGGTCCGTATTATATCGAAACGGGCTTAGACACTTCTGCATCATGTGCAAGCTTTATTTCATTAGGAAGTTCTCAGTTATTGAGTGTTCCTTATGCATTATATGCTGCTAATGCAGGAGGTTGTTCTGGCAACTGCCCTCCGGGTCCCCCAGGACAAAATGGACTTCCAGGTCCTGCAGGACCAGAGGGTCCTCCTGGACCGAAGGGTTTACCAGGTCCACCAGGTGCTGAAGGTAGTCCAGGTCCACCAGGACCAGCCGGACTAAACGGTACTTCAGGCGCACCAGGTTTACCAGGTGCTGATGGTGCTCCAGGTCCACCGGGTCCAGCCGGACAAAACGGTGCTCCAGGCGCTCCAGGTCCACCAGGACAAAATGGTGCACCGGGTTTACCAGGTGCTGATGGTGCTCCAGGTCCACCGGGTCCAGCCGGACAAAATGGTGCTCCAGGCGCTCCAGGTCCACCAGGACAAAATGGTGCACCAGGTTTACCAGGTGCTGATGGTGCTCCAGGTCCACCGGGTCCAGCCGGACAAAACGGTGCTCCAGGCGCTCCAGGTCTACCAGGACAAAATGGTGCACCAGGTTTGCCAGGTGCTGATGGTACTAATGGTGCTCCGGGTCCACCAGGACCAGCAGGTCAGAACGGTGCTCCAGGCACACCAGGACCGGCAGGACAAAACGGTGCTCCAGGTCCACCAGGACCAGCGGGGCAAAAT
>CALHDG010000230.1 GCA_938023075.1 uncultured Chitinophagales bacterium | reverse complement strand
GAATTAAACGATATGCAATTCTTCAAAATAAATTTAGAAACAAGTCAGCATCCCTAAGAGATTTTGCCATCTTCGTTGCTGCTGGGCTATGGAATTTTTTCAAAGGATTCTCATTCTCTTAAAGGGTAACAAGTCTATTATTAATTATTGAATTCATTTTGCCCGGCTTACCCATAATGGAGCATCATTAATATGCTGCCGTAATAGTAAATTTAATTGAGCTGCATGGTGTTGAACGTGGCGCATATTGTACAGTAACATTTCAACAACCGGATAGTTCTTATACTCATGGCTCCAAATTTTAAGGGCAACTTCTTCGGTCAACTCTGTAATTAAATCTTTGCATTTTTTTCTGCTGGCTTGCAAGTAGTCAAGCAACTCTTCTTTGGTATAGGTTCTATCTGGCATTTTACCAGAAGGGTCAAATTCTGAGAGGGTAAAAGGAGGCTGCGGTGAAAATTTTTCCGGTTCCAGTGTTAAATAACAATCTAACCAAAATAGACCATGATAAGCCCAATACCAAAAATTTTGTTCCGTATCCCACAACTCTTTCGGGCAAAGTTGAATGGCATTTTCAAGCATATCTATACTGGCACCAAATTGGTTCCATATACTTTCTTTCAATTGTTGATTTATCATATTGTGTATTTTTAAAATTGATAATGCGAGTTGTTTTTTTAGAATTTATTGCAAAAACTATTGCGATTTGAGAGTCAATATATTGCTATTTATTAAACCATCTAAAAAAATATCGAATATCGAACACCGATTTTTGAATGACGAATTTTTCTATTCGAAAAAACACTTGGTTGCTAAACAACCCAATGCGATCTAAATAATAATCTGTTAAGTTAAAAATACACTATCGTCTTCTGCCAGAATAATGCATAGCTTCTCCTTTACCAAAACTATAGCTGAAACCAAGCCGGATAAATCTGCCACGTTGCCTGAAAGAATAGGTGAAATTATTGCCTTGTTCTACAGTAACTTGCCTAATTCGGGAGGCAAAAACATCTCGAACACTAAAATTAAACACGCCTTTGCCCTTCCCAATTTTGTATTTCAAACCGAAGTCGCCGAATACATTTGCAGCTACAGTGCCTTGTATGGTTTTTTCTTTTGACTCGTATCGCAAGGTGAGTTCAGTATCTAAGGCTTTGGATATTTTGTATTTGGTAGCCAGTTTTCCTTGCCATTGATCTGCCATAAAATCAAAACTTTGGTCGCTAAAAACACCTTCTCTAATAAACAGGTTATAGTTGGCATCTCCATTAATCGCTACTTTTTTGTTTGGTGCATATTTAAAGTTAATCTCCAAACCAGGTGCTTTGTTGGTGCCAATATTGTAGGGTGTCCAAAAGGTTATGCTGTCTTCGTATGTAAACACCCGTTCTATTTTATTAGTAGTGTAGCGGTAATAGAGGTTGGTATTAAAGGAGAGTTGTTCAAAAATAAAGATGGCTCCAACCTCATAACTATCTGTATATTCCGGCAGTAAATTTGGGTTGCCCGTTCGTACATTAAAGTTGTTTCTAATGTTGAAAAAAGGGTTTAAATCCCAAAGCCTTGGTCTAAAAATTCTTTTAGAGTAACCAGCTTGAAAAGAGATATTTTCTGAAAATTTGTAAGAGGTATGAAGGCTTGGAAATAGGTTAGTAAAATTCTGGTTGTTTTCTTTGTTGGTATTCACCAACAGCGTATGCAAGTCGGTGTTTTCTACCCGAAGCCCTAATTTAATACCCCAAATATCGCCTTCATAGGCTCCAGTTGAATAAACGCCCAAAACGTTTTGACTATATTCAAAAACATTAGTGAGCTTATCGTCAATGATAAAGTCACCTGCTTCATTTCTATTGCGTACTTCAAAATCATTGTTTACATCATTCTTTAAATACTGTGCACCAGTTTCCAAAGTCCAGCTTTCTTTAAAGGGTTTAGTGTAATCTAAATTGAACGTATATTTCCCTTCTTCAAAATTAGTTGCCGTTTTTTGATCGGGTTGATTGTTAACACCCAAACTAAATTGGTTGGTAAAATCAGAAGACTGATCTTTACCAAAATAATTACCAATGGCACTAAACAATAGTTGATGCTCTTTATGGTCTTCAAAATCTCTTTTGTATTGCAATTCGTATTGTAACTTGGGGTTGGTGGCTTCGGTCACTTCGCTTCTTTCCCATTGTCTTGTTACCATTTCATTTTCCAGAAAATTAAAAGAAGTGGCTGATGGCTGATCTTCAATTTCGTAGGCAAAGCTACCCGAAAGGGTAATTACATTGTTCGGATTAATATAGTAATCCGTTCCTAAAATAATATTATAAAAATTTTCATTTCGATACTCCGTACCAATAGAATTGATTTCAGTTAGGCTACTTAAATTGCGATTGATGTTTTCCGTTTGGGTCGGAATTTCGCGATAGCCAACACCCATTTGAGTAAACAGGTTGAACTTTTCGGTGCGTTTATTCATACTAAAACCAATGCTATGATTGTGGGGCAAACCAGTATTCACACTAACCGATCCATTCACGCCTTTCTTTTCTTCTTTTTTCAGAACAATATTGATAATACCAGCCGTTCCCTCAGCTTCATATTTGGCAGAAGGATTCGTAATCACTTCTACTTTTTCCATCATATCTGCTGTTATCGTACCTAAAGCGTTGCTCGATTCATCTGCAAGCACCGATGGTTTTCCGTTGATTAAAATTTGCACACCACTCGACCCGCGTAATGAAATTTGCCCTTCTACATTTACATTAACCGAAGGCACGTTGTTGAGCACTTCAAATGCGCTCGAACCCGTGGAACTTAAGTCGGCACCAACATTAAACACCCGTTTGTCCAACTTAAATTCGGTAGTTGATTTATCTGCTCGCACAATAACCTCGTCCAATAAGGCACTGTTTTCTCCCAGTAAAATAGCTCCGAGATTAGCATATTTATTTTCAAATACAATCTTGTCTATTCTTTTAACATCAAAACCGATGAAGCTGATTTCTAAAAATATATTTTCAGCAGTTGACTGTAGCTTGAACAGACCTTCTGCATTGGAGGTAACCCCATCAACATAGGTACTATCCACCGTATTTTTTGCAACTACCGATGCAAATTCGAGAGGTGCATTAGAATTGGCTTCCAGTATGTTGCCTTCTACCCTATATTGAGCAAATACTGTTGTACAGCAAATTAGAAACAGGAAAGTAACGATGACTTTCATTTTTTTATCTTTTTTATCTGAGGCAAAGATCGTTCATAAATTTAAGAATTAGCTGTTTGTTAGCACTTAATTTTGCAGGGTATTTCCAGTTATTTTATGTTTTTATTAATTTTATGTCTCCTGATTTATTATCAAAAACCATCTGTTGAACGGTTATGCCCATCATCACTTTTTCATCCTTTAATATCTCAATACAGTCATTGAAGTCATTTGGTAATTTATTAGTTAACAACGCTTTTGTTTGGTCATATCTTCCACAAGAAGTTGATTGTAAAAGACTATCTCCATTTAAATTATTTTCAAGTTCTTTGTAGTCGTTTGTAACAATTATAAATTTATTTTTCGATTTTCTTGTTGCAAATCTTTTTGGGGTTCTTTCAATTACAACCATTTCGTTTGACTTGGTACCTGATAATAGTGCTAAGCAATCGCTTGCAATAGTGGTCGATTCCAATTTTCTTTTTGCTTCCTCAAAAGTTTTAGCAGAATCCAAAATTTCTCGTAGCAGAAACGTAACCGGTTTAGCTATTTCCGGGTTATCTTTACTTGATACCGCATTTAAGGTTAACGAAAAACATTTTGGTTTAATACCCGATAAGGCTCCTATAAATCCAATCCATCCCACTGTTTTAAAAATGGTCTTTCCATTTCTCTGATAATCAAAAATTAAATGGACCTGGTGAAGATGGAAAGTTTTCATCCCTAATTTTGTTCACAAAATTATTTATCGATAAATGAATAGCATTTATTGCGACTTTCGTAACAACATTATCCCAAGGATATTTTTCTTCTTGATTTTTATTGTCAATATCAATTTCATTTAAGTTAAGCTCAAATAGATTTCCGAAATTGTCATCTTCAAGTTTACTAATTTGGATGCTATTCCAATTCAATGCTTTTCGTATTTCTCTTGTTGTTTCGTTTTCAGTAACCAATATAATTAGTGGAATACTTTCTCTTTGTGTCTTGTAGAATTGCAGTAGGCTTTCCGCTTTTCCATAAAGATGAGACGTCAGAGGTGAGTTTAACTCAGTGTTAATTTGGTGACTATTCAATTCGATTTCTATAAATGACTTTTCTGTGTATTCATTTTCCAATCCGTGAAGAAACTCAATTGTCGGAAGTTTTATTTTTTCAATTTTTAGCGATTTCGATTTTAGACTACCGACATATTTTATTCTGTATATGCCACAAGCTTGTCCAAAAGAATATTGGATTGCAAGACTTAAAATTAACAGAATAAATATTTTTTTCATTCGTTCGTTCTAATTATGTTCAACTTTTTGAATGTACAAATTTCTGTATTTCAAGGCATTGTATTATCAAACCGCTACAATGTTTATTAAATACTCTAATGTTCAAATTTACTAAATCGCCCCGAATTACGTATATTTATTGTTGTACTAATCCCGCAAAGCGGGAGGTGCGTTTTCAATGAAAATTTGCTATATTTGAGTATCAATTCTTATCAGATAATCTTATCAAATTAACGATATCCCCATAGTAATAAGCCCACTTTGCGACATTCGTGCAACACTGGCTTCATTGTTGGTCGTTCCGACCCAATGAAGCCTTAGTTATTGGCAACCGTTATTTCTCTTTCTTTTTTATCAATTCCAATGTATATTTCAGTTGAGTGTCTTTATGTTCCAAGAAATCTTGATAGGATTGTGAAATCTCAAGGTCAGGTATAATACCACGACTATATAATTGATTAGACTTTTTTGGAACATCTTGTTCTAAGTTCACAACCGAAAAAATTATCTCTATTTTGGATTTAGGTAGCTTATAGGCTAATGGCGCATGTCCATTATGTCCATAATAACCGCCCATAGTTTCCTCTCCGATTGTTATTGTATTCTCATTTCCAGAAACCATAGCCGCAAACAAACTACCTGCTGACGCAATGGCAGGACTAACAAGTAGGTATATATTTCCTTTAAATGCATTAACATTTGGTTCTCTAACGAGATGGTCTTGGCTATTATCATCCTGATAAAATTTGCCATTTTTAACTAAAGGAAACTCTTCTTGGAATCCCTTATTATATTTCCTTACAAAAATAGGTCTTAAAAATTTGGGTAACCAAAAATCAATATATCGGATGAGTGGTATTTTCTCAAAGCTAATCCAAGCCTCTCTATTTTCTTGAAAATTTCTTTGCGTTAAATATGAATAAGTAATTAAATCGTTTGGGTCTGTACCACCACCGTTTTGACGGACATCAATTATCAAGTTCTTTATACTTTTTGTTTTTATATCTACAAAAGTTCTATCAAGAAATTTAGAATAGGTCTTATGCCCATCTGTAGTTTCGTTTCCCATAGAAAAAGTATAGATGGTCAAAACTCCAGTAGATTCGTTTAGTTGTTCATATTTGTATTTTTCATTTTCATCTAAATCAGCATAGTAGATTTGGTCATATGGTTTTGAATACCTTGTGTTGAAATTCTCGTAGTAACTTGAATAAGCTACGCTTCGAATTATTTTAGAATAGACTTGATTAGAATTTGGTAGTTTATATTTAACTCTAAAATCTTTGGTAAGTCCATAATTCCATCTGTAATATCGTGAAAAATGGGTTCTCAAACCAATTCGCTTTCCAGTCGTGTTTATTCCGTCCGTTGAGTAATATTTATATAGACTTTGTATAATTTTAGAAATTGGTTGTTGATTAATTGAAATAATTTCTGCTCCTAAGGGAACTTCACCGTTTTCATAGTTTACCCGCCATTTGCCATCAATCCATTTTATGGGATATGGAAAATAACCAAAACATTCTTTTCGTAAATTTTTCCAATATTTTGAAGGTAAATCGATGTCGTTATGAAGACTTCCCTCAAAGTCAGTCAATTGGGAAATAATGTTGTAAAAATCAAGATATGTGGATGATTTTTCAATTCCCTTTTCAGCCCAATTGTAAATGCTATCTATTTGTTGTTCAGTTCGATATTTGTAAAGTCCAGAATTCGCTTTTAATCTGATTTCTTTGAATACATCTAAATCCTTTAGCATTTTCTTTTTTGAAAATGGGTCGTCTATGGATTGTCCTAAAACAGTAAAATACGAGATTAAAAATAGAAAGGTGGATAATATTTTTGTCATTCAGTTTATTTTGTTCTAATGGTTGATAACAATTTAGATTTACCCATTGTGTTAATCCAACTCACTTCACATTAGATATAACTAAGCCCATTGGAAGGATTAACCAATGCATAAAAATTAAAAATAAGTTTTTATAATTAAAATAGCAAGTTGTTCCAATAAAACGTAGCTCTTTCAAAAATGCGCCTCAGCACACTATTCAACCAAGCCCGATTTCTTCGCGCGTTCTTCCCATTTTTTACGTGCCAACTGTTGTAAGTCGATGGCTTTGTCGGTTTCATCTACAATTTCTAAGCCGAGTAAAGTTTCAATAACATCTTCTAAAGTAACTACACCGAGCAGACTACCATACTGATCTACTACAATAGAAATTTTACTTTGTTTGGCAATCAGATCTTCCAAAACGCCGGGTAAAGTGCGCTCCTCTTCAACAGCTTCGATGTCGCGCTTAATGTTTTTGAGTTGAACATGATCTTCGTCTTCCGCAACCTTTTGTAATACATCATCTTTTAAAACAAAACCGGTAATGTGGTTGGCATTATTTTCATAAACGGGTATACACGAAAACGGACTGTTTTTATTGGCATCGTAATAAGCAGAAACCGTAGTGCTTTGTTCTGCTGATTTTAACAAGGTGCGTGGCGTAATAACATCTTTTACCTTTGCTTGTTCAAACTTTAGCAAATTGTCAATTATGGAAGATTCGCGGGCTATAAATATTTAATTATAAGAATGTTTTGAACTATCGTAACTCAAATATGTCTTAGCCATTATTAATTACTAATTCCCGCTGTTTTAATACCGATAAAATTTCCGACATTTGTGTCATTGTTTTTTCGTAGCCGGCTTTGTATAAATTATCTGCCCGGGCAACATCAATTAAACGATACTTGGCAGCTTCCTCAACATCAATAAATACATCGGCTTGGCTAATTTGTTCTGCCGTGTTTCTCCAGATAGACAGATCAAAACAACGTTGCCCAATACTTAATACATGATTCGGGTCGTTGCCAAATTTACTGGGGTTTACATTAACCGCTATCAATTTTTCGCTTAATGGGCGGATGGGTTTTACCGGTAAATTATCAAAAAAACCACCATCAATATAAGTTTTGTTGTTAAACTTAACCGGTTTAAACACCAAGGGAATCGAACAAGAAGCAACGACAACTTCAGAAAGTAAACCCGTATTTAAATATTCGCAACAACCATCGGTAATATTAGAAACGGCTGCATAAAAAGGCATAGAGAGTTGGTCAAACCGGTTGTGTGGTATTTTTTCAACAATCAGTTTTTCTAAATACGATAAATCACTTAATCCAGAAGTTAAGCCTGTAGTACCAAAACTTAAAATTTTGAATAAGCTGCTTTTTTTAACCACGTCCATAATTTCGGCAGGGCTATAGCCGGCTGCATAAAACAAGCCCACAATCGCTCCGGCACTGCTACCTGAAAAAACCTGCGGACGAATGTCGTGTTCTAACAAAGCCTGTAAAACACCAATGTGCGCAATGCCTCTTGCCCCACCTCCTGATAATGAAATTCCTATTGGATACATAAAAGTGATTTTTTTATAGTTGCAAAAATAAGCGATTCTATCGGATAACGCTACTCATTTTTAATGATTTTATAGAAATAGGTCTGATCTTCTGAAATTAGTTGAAGTAAATACATACCAGCATTTAAATCAGGTAGCTCAATTTTTGTGTTGGCTTCATCTTTCGGCAACATGGCTTGATACAATACCTGACCATTTAAATGAAGCAATTGAACTTCATTAAACTGCTTTACATCATTTATCAAAATAAACTGTTTAAAAGGATTTGGAAATATTTCAACCGGCTTCTCCGTTGAAGTAAATTGTTCATTGTGTAACGGAATACTATCGGATAAAGCAAATTGGTTGAAGAAATTCCATATATCACCACTCGCATTAAAATCATAATTTACAACACCAAGTAATTCACCTAATGCTCTTGGTGAACCTGCCCAAGTATGTCCACCATTAGTTATTTTATAAAATATTACCTCACTGTTATGGGTGCCTCCGGTATATCTAATTCTTTCGGCTGTCGAATTGTCTAACGTATCTACGTTTTCAATCATTAAGGTATCTCCATTAAAATTGCATTGATTATGATTGACCCAAAATTGAACGACTTCTTCAATTGGTGCTCCAAAATCGCTACCATTATATAACACGGTAGAATCATTTGTTCCGTGAATTTGCATGACCGGAATTGCCCGGCTTGGGTTGCAGTTGTCTAAAACAGTTTGCAACATTGAACCAGTTACGGAAGCCACTGCTGCAAAACGATGGGTTAATTCGCAAGCCATATATAAACTCTGATAACCGCCATTACTCATGCCGCACGAATACACTTTATCTAAGTTAACGGCATAGTCTTTATATATCTCGTCAATCAATGCATTAATGAATCCGGCGTCGTCTTGTGCATTTGGGTCGAATCCACTATTCCAGACCATATCTATACCATCAGGATAACAGATAATAAATCCGGCGGTATCTGCTACTTCATTCATAACAGCATAAAACTCTTGTTGAAGCGCATTAGAACCTCTGCCATGTAAATTAAACACTAAAGGAACATTACTTTGATCTTTAACCAGCTCCGGTACATACATTCTGTAAAAGCGATTGATATCATCAAATACTAAACTATCTAAAACAGATTGCCCATTCGTTGCTATAATTGTTCCACAAAAGATAGCTATTAAAATTACATGCCTCATATCTTAATTAATTGTTTGAAGGGTTTAAACATCATTTTTTTTTAACAACGGTAAATGTACGGCTATTTAATTTTTATTGACAAAATGGAAGATAATTTAAAACCGTATTTAACTCAAAATCTTAAAATAGTTGACCAATTCTAAGCCAATTTCCAACAAACTACTCAGTTGCAATTTTACAACTATTTCAATTTCAGATAAATATACAAATATATAGACCAAAATTAGACATTTTATTCAGACAAGTGCTCAAAAGTGTTTACAGTTTTATTCAAAGCCTTAACCTACATTTGTATTGCTGTTAAGCTGCTCCTTTTTTAATCGATACAATTGAAACTATTATCTAACTAAAATTAAATAGTCATGAAACATTTTTATTTTTTGAAACTAATGAACATCAAAATTCCTTTTTATTATGTAATTGTTTTGCTTGCTTACTTTATTATTTGGTGTCATCCACAAAATGGCTTAGCTCAAGATCAAATAAATAATTTTAAATATTACCTTTGTAAAGGTGACACTTTAATTCCACAAAGCCCACCTGACCCTCCACCTACATTAATCCCACAAATTATTCCAACACCACCGCAACCACCACCGCCACCAGGTGCTGAACCACCATTTGACGAATTTAATCCTGACCAAATTATCTGGATACCAACACCCTGCTATTTTAGTGAGACAAGGGTTCAACCTGATGAAAACTGGGAGAATAATGCCTTTTTTCCGGAAACTACAACTACTTATAAAGTTACATACTTAGCTGATTTTTGTGATTATACAAGTGTAAGTTATATACAAGTTTATGTTCTGTGCGATGCCAAAAATAATCCCATTAACCAAAGATATCCGTGGTTAGCAAAATTGACTAATACAGATGTTTGTGGTTTTTCTTCTATTGAAGTTTATGAAAAAAATGGTTTGTACTATGTTAATATTAATAATGAAGATGGGAAAATATTATATTTTCAAGATGGATCAGTATTGTGTAAAAATGAACCAAATTACAACTGCCTCGAAGCTTATCAACTTACCAACAAAGTCCAAAGCTGGTCCTGCGACCAACCATCAACAGACAACCCGGTTGATGAACCTGTTAACGTTTTCAACACTTACCCCTTTTTAACCACCTTCGTTGACCCTTCGGACTGCACTGGCAAAAGCGTTTATGTATACGATGCCGATGGTTATGAATTCATCATCGTAAAAACAGACTTAGCCGAAATTTTGTTGACAACCGAAGG
>CALHDG010000229.1 GCA_938023075.1 uncultured Chitinophagales bacterium | reverse complement strand
GGATGCGTAAAATAATGTTAGAAAATTACTCACCTTTAAAAGTTGCTAAGTAATGTGTTTTCGAGATGAGCCGTTAGAAAACTTGGTAATAGCTGGGCTTGAGTTGTTTAGTGAAAATTGTAGTAATAATTACAGAAAGAAAACTCAAGGGTCACAATACTTATATGAGGAGTTATACGAACGTGCAGTAATTGAAAGACAACACAAAAATATACCTTATTTATATGATGTATCTATTTATAATTTACGTAATAAATTGGAGTTGGTTCAGGGTGACATTAAGCAATCTAAGTATCCATTAAATCCGAATTTAAAAGATAAATTGTTTGAAATCATAAAGAAAGGTAGAGATAATGAAGTAAAAAAAAGATTAGTTTTACCAGATACATACAGCTATACAAAAGAAATTGAAACAAAAGATTTAGAAGCGAAAACAGTTTATATTTTTGAAAATTTACACGTACTGCAAGAATTTTCTTTAGGGCTAAAAAACACAACTAATTTCATGAGACGAGCCGAAATAGGATTTAAAATAATACAATTAGTTTGCGGTACTGATAGAAGCAAAAAAATAGAAATAGCCCACGAATTAAAGTACGAAACCGAACCAAAAAATTATAACCAATACTTTACCCAAACCTTAGAACACATAAATGAGTATTTTAAAATAATCCAATTCAATAACAGAACTAAACTAAGAGATTTAGTTTGGTATCTTAACAGTAGTATTCGACATAAATTTAGTGGTCGGATATATGATACTAACTTAGACTACTTACCACAATTTTTAAGCCATGAAGTTTACGTAATGTTAAATGACTATTTAAACCCAAATAATGAAAATGAACCAACACCATCAACCACCACCGAACCGCCCACAAGTGGCAATAGAAAACCTTACAAGCCTCATAAATACGAACCTTGTACAGTTATTAGCTCCATAAATGCTAAGATAACTTACTTAATAGGTATTGGCGAACTGGATAAAATTATTGAACAATACAAAGTAGATGATAAATTACCTAAACTTGTTGATGTTTTAACAGCACTTAAAGAACTCAAATTTAAAGATAAAGGCAATAAAGAAGTGAAAGTTTTTAATGCTTCGATTTTTAACGAGAAACCGAGCGATAACAAAGTAATTACACAATACATAAGAAATTATCTACATTATAAAAAAACTGGTTTAATAAAAGGTAATTGGCCCATTAATAGCAATTCTATTCATAAGGTACAAACTAAGCTCAAAAACTCGGAGTTTAAAGAAATTGCGACTTTGTTTAATGCCAATTTACCGCAATAGATACATTTAGTAGAATTACGTATTTTCTACTGTTTTTTACCGTTCCTACCTGCTCTATTTTTGCCGTGAACTAAAAATAAAAGTATGTTCACAGTAGATGATAAGAATAATTTTACAAATGCCATAAACCAATTTATAGGCATCTTAAACAAGTTTAAAACTGTGGTGGCTAACTACGAACCACCAGCACCACCTCCAGCCGAAAAGAAGCCCGAATACTTAACACGGAAAGCCACAGCCGAGTACCTTAACATTAGCCTTAGCACTTTGTGGCGATTAACCAAAGAAGGGAAATTAAAAAGTTATGCCGTTGGAAAAAAAGTAATGTACAAGACCAATGAGGTGCAAAATTTCATAACTAAAAATGAAAAGAAATGGACGGCATAGGAAAAGAAAAAAAGGGCTGCCAAAGCAACCCTAACGTAAATGGTTATCCTATGATAACTACCAGCAAATATAAGCCCGAAAAACGAATAAGCAAAGAAAAAAAAGAGGGAATAAAAAAAGCCATTATTGAGGTATGCAGTAAAAATCCTATAAAGTCTTATACGTGGCGTATGTTGGCTATTGAAGTTGAAAAGATACTAAAAGAGTATGTGATGCCTTGTAGCGTTTGCAGTCCAATTAAATCACTACTATCAAAAAATATACTAAAAAATGTGGGTAAAAATTATTGTCAAGTAACAGGCTACACCGCTCGTTATGTTCAAATTGATAACGCCGATGCCAACGGCCAAACTAAACTATTCTAATTATGCCGAGATACCAAACAATTTATTACAAGGCAATTGAAAGCGGTGTATTTGCTTTTGAACCTAAAGAAGATAAGCCAAACGATACTATAAGGCTACCAAAATTCTTACGCTTAGAGTTGCCCTACAAACCAAGTGCAGCCCCTTTGTTTTTATGCAATCCATTAGTTAGGGTAAATACTAAAAAACATTCGGGCGGTGAAAAATTGACAGGCTTATTTAAAACGGCAAAAGATGGAATGTACGGCGGTGACATTAGAGAACCCAACCGCAAAAAAAGCACATTGCTTATTGACTTTTATACAGGTAATCCATTCGATGCCGAGTACATTAAAATATATTACTTCTTTTACTACTATGTTGCACCAAAACACATTAGTAAATTAATTTATAGTACATTTATGGATCAGCAAAAAGTAGGTAGTCACCGTTATCGCTGAAAGCATCCCTTTTTATCAAATCTCATGGTAAGGTGTTTTGTACCGCATTTTGCGGTACATCCATTCTAAACAAAATAAAAAGAAAAAATAAAAGTAGGGTAGGCAGTAAGCCCCTAACACGTAAGTTGGCAACGCCACTACCACGCTGTTACTACACGGCGAAGCCCCTATAAACGCATTTATCCGTATGCTGGATACCGTAAATTTTACATACAAAGGTTTTGTACATCTTCACGATGTAGGCAGTAAGTTAAAAGAGCCTGTTTACGGTAGTATTGGTAAAGGCATTGATAAAAAGACAAAGTGGGTAAAAGGTGCATTGGGTAACAAAAAAGAAGATAGTTTAAATGTGTATGCTGATTGTAAAAAAATTAGTATAACAGGTAGCACAGCAAAGCACATTTATAACGGATGCAACATAAAGGGTTTACCTATGCAAATGTTTATAGAACTTATTGAAAATTTATCTAACTATTTTGATTATAATTTTATGAAAGCCGAAGTTAACCGAGTGGACATAGGTACATCATTAGAACTTTCATTAATGCCGTTTTGCTACCGTGATTTATTATACACTATGCCAAATTTTTACAAAAGTGAAACTAAAAATTCTACCTACTTTATGAACGAAACCCGAACTAAAAAGCCATTGTTTTACGGCAAAGGTTCACGCAAAAAATTACTAAAGTATGAGTTTGCTTTAATGAAAAGCCGGACTATACAACAAGCTCTTAAACTTAATGGCAAACCAACGGTTTCGGATATAATCAACAATTATAATTTGCTAGTAGAATTGTATAAAAATGCTTATTTTGAAGTACAAAAATCGCAACTTGTACAAATGAATAGTATACCTTCAGGAAAAAAAGACATTTCCAATTATTTATGGGCTTATGCAGCAAACAAGCCCGAACTAAGGCAATCAATAGAAAGTTGGATTAAGCAAAACCCTAAAAGAAACAGACGGTACGAAATGAATGCCGAGTTAAGAAATTCAGCTAATTACCAATTTAACAAAACCAACGATTTGATAAAAGAATTAGATAGTAAAGTGACTGAAGTATACGAATCGTATAAAGTTTAATGTTTTAACATAAATTTTTTATTCTGTAGAAAAAATAGATATATTAGCATTTGATACTACTTACTTAGCAATGTAAAATGAACAGAAAACCAATAACAAAGGTGTCTCCTACTTTTGAAAAGGAACATAGTTATGAAAAAAGGATATACAAGTATTTAAATCAGCACGATACATTACTAACACTTTTAAATTCAACTATCTTTCTACAAGTACCAGCCAAATTCAATGATCCGTATGATTGTTTTTCGGGATTAATTACTTTCGAGAAGTATGCAGAAAATTTGGCATTATCAAAAGGTATAAACAAGCCAAATGGTAATGTTGTTAATGAATTATTTAGAAATAAAATTGGTATTTCTTGCTTTAGTAAAAAATTCAATAATTTACTTATGTGGTCTCACTATGCAGATAGCCATAAGGGAGCTTGTATTGGTTTTGACTTAAATGTTGATTCGATTAATTCAATTAAAGGTGCTTGTTACAAAGGTGCAGTTAAATACGTTAAGAAATTTGAACCTATTGATTACGCAGATAATCCTGAAAAGATTATTTCAAACTGGCTATTAACTAAGGCAAAAGATTGGAAATATGAAGATGAAGTACGCTTAATTTGTCCTAAACAGAATGGAGTTATTGAAATTGAGACGAACATGATAAAGGAGGTAATTTTTGGTTCGCAGGCAGATAATGGTTTTAAAAAATCAGTACATGAAATTGTCGATTGTAAAGATTATAAATTGAAATTTTCAACTTTAAAATTAAAAGAAAACAAATTTAAATTGGAATAAAAATAGCTTTAAAATGTCAGTAATTACAACAGTAATTTAGCGTGAAAGAAATTAAATAGCCGTATCTTTAAGGCTATGGCAAAAAGCGAAACATACATCAATTTTATAGTAGATGAACTACTAAAAGGCAATGTAAAGCACAAAGAAGTATTGGCACTATGTGGCACTAAATGGCAGTTAAGCCAAAGAAGTTTTAACCGTTATTGGAATACTGCCAACGAGCGTTATAAAAACGAGCTACAAGCCCTTAATGAGGCAAAGCAAGCCATACACACCGAAACCGAGATGAACACAACAAGGGCAAACGTATTAAGCAAAATACAGGCAAAAGAAATACTAACTACCATAGCTCAAAAAGAGCAAAGCAAATCCACCGAAAAAATACAAGCTATAAAAGCCTTAGCAGATTTGGAAGGTTGGAACGAGGGCAAAGTAGGTGAGATTAAAGGTATTCAGTTTGTAACTTTTGAACCACAAAATATACAAGGTAGTGAACCAGATTAAGCCCAACAAAGTAATACAATCTACTTTATACCATCTGCATAAAAAAACACCTTACATAATACAGCAAGGCGGTACTTATAGCGGTAAAACTTATGGTATAATGGTAGCATTATTACAGTTTGCTTTACAAGCCAAGCAAAGGTTAACCATTACCATAGTGGGCCAAACAGTACCACACTTAAATACAGGTGTTAAAAAAGATTTTGAAGCGATTTTAGAAACACACAATCTACAATTGCCAAATAACAAAGTAGAAAAATTGTACACCCTACCCAACGGCACTACTATACGTTTTTTGGCAGTTGATAAATTAGGCAAAGCCAAAGGCGGTAAACGTGACATTCTGTTTATTAACGAGTGCAACGAAATACCCTACACCATTGCAGAACAATTAATGCTTAGAACTAATGATACTGTTATTATGGATTACAACCCAACTGGTGAGTTTTGGTGGCAACGCAAAAAGCTACCTACATTAGAAAAAAATCAATACTTTTTTTTACGAACTACCTATAAAGACAATCCAGCAATAAGTGAAAAAAAGATTAAGGATATAGAAAGCCTTAAATTAACAGATGAACAATTATACAAAGTTTATGCTTTAGGCTTAACAGGTAAAGTACAAGGGCTTGTATTTCCATCTTATAATTTAGTAGATGCAATGCCTAACATTATTGGCAATGGCTTAGATTTTGGTTTTACCAACGACCCTACAGCACTAATTGAAATAGGTTATCAAAACGGCGAATTGTATTTAAATGAACAAGTTTATGAAACCAACCTAACTAATGCAGATATAGCGTTAAGAATTAACAATGATAAAATAATTATTGCCGATTGTGCCGAGCCGAAAAGCATATCAGAAATAAAAAGCAAAGGCATCAACATTGAACCAGCTAAAAAAGGTAAGGATAGTATCAATTTTGGTATTCAGATAATGAAGCGGTTTAAAATCAACATTACAAAAACTTCACTCAATTTAATTAAGGAATTTAATAACTACAAGTGGGCTGTAAATGCAGACGGTGAAAAAACCAATAAGCCAATAGATAGGTTTAACCATGCTATTGATGCCGTGCGTTATTATGTTATGTATCGTTTTGGTGAGAAAAAAAACTATATATCACCTCTAATAGAAAACTACCCTAATTTTTGGTTAAATCAGTAATGTGTTATAAAAAATTAGATGCCTAAAAAGAATAAGCACCTGACCCCAAAATTCGTTATCGTAAACTAAAAAAAATCGTATTTTTGATTAAAGAAAATGGAAACAGCAACTATAAATAAAAGAAAAACAGATAGTTCAGTAGAATTACATTTATTAGAATTTGCAGAAAATGAGGTAACTATTATTTACGCTCCGGCATTAGATGTAACTGGTTATGGCAATACAGTAAAAGAAGCTAAAGCATCTTTTGAAATTTCTTTAAATGAATTTTTGAGTTACACTACCGAAAATGCTACACTTGAAACCACGCTTACTCAATTAGGTTGGACGTTTGTAAATGATAGCCAACCCATACCACCCAAACAAATTGATTTAATTTCCATAAGCGAAACTTTTAACGATATAGTGAACAACAAAAACTACAAATCGTATAAGCAAACTGTTTCTTTTTAGAAGGTAAGTAGTAGCTGTACCGATTGGTAAAATAAATTAATCGTATCTTTGAACAATGGTACAAATAACAACATCTAACTGGATAAAACAAACTGATAGCATTAACTTAACTGATGCAACAGTAAATCTTATAGTAGATGCTTACCAAAAAGGAAAAGCCAATGGTTACAAAGATGCCTTAACTATTGAAGCTAAAATACTGGCTAAAGCCTTTCATCAAAATTTAGTGAATGCAATGGCTATAAGCGAAAATCTAAAAAACAAAATAGCCAACCTTTTTAAAGTTGATTTGCCCGAACTGTATTTAAAAATAGATAGCAAAACACAATTTACCACCGCTTTAATTGTACCCTACAAGTTTTACATTTCAGATGCTTACCAACAACTTACCGAACTTTTAATTGATACCGAGTTACAAAGCGAAACCGATACTTTTAAAATTGACTTTACCACCATTCCACAAAAAGAAAGTTTAAACCATGATAAGCTATTAGCTGACGGGTTTATATTCAGCTACAATAAATCAAAAGGGTAAACGGTGGAGAACTTTTTTAAACCCCACTAAAGCCCCATTTTAACCCCCTTTCAAATAGTGTTATAATTGCAAAAAAAATATAATGCCGAATAATTATTTAGAACACGGCTTGCATAACGAAGGTGCTGCACATCATTTACATCAAACCAACCAATTTAATGATTGGACGGTTACAACTGCTTTTTATGCAGCCTTACAATTTGTAAAACATAAAATGTTTCCAATGCAAATAGCTGGAGTTACTTTTGATAATTTTGATGTGTATACCCAAACCATTTTCAATAGAAGTAAACACGGCATTGTTAAAGATTTATTACAACGGCATCATAGAACCATAGCAGGTAGTTATAATAACTTATTCAGAAAATGCCATAACGCCCGTTACATTAATTATCAAATTACAGATATAGAAGCCCAGCAAGCCATTGAACTATTAGCCAAAATAAAGCGGTATTGTGTGGATGGTTAAATGTTCTAAAAAAAAGTAGGTTTTTTGATGTTTGCGTACACCATAACGGATACTAATTTTATAACTTATTGATTGTCAAGGCTAAAACAAGTCCTTGTGGAACCACTTTTTAACCCCTTGTAATTTAATGAGTTGCGAGGGTTTTTGGGTTTTGGAGAGGTGAGGTGGTATAGTACTTCCAAAAAATCAGACCACTAATTTTTTCTTTTTAAGAAATAAATTAGCGGTTATGAACAAGAAACGAAGGACTGAGCAGTCAGTATGAGTTGTCTGGTTGTCAAATGGAAAAGTCAAAAAACTGTAGGGAGCGCAGTTGTTTGCGATCCAAAACAAAAATGTCGGAACCCGTAAATGATGAGAGAAGGCAATTTTTCTATTTACGAAAAACCGTAGGGATCGCAATTGTTTGCGATCCAAAACAAAAATGTCGGAACCCGTAAATGATGAGAGAAGGCAATTTTTCTATTTACGAAAAACTGTAGGGAGCGCAATGTTTGCGATCCAAAACAAAAATGTCGGAATCTGTAAATGATGAGAGAAGGCAGTTTTTCTATTTACGAAAAACTGTAGGGGTCGCAATGTTTGCGATCTAAAACAAAAAGAATAGAACCCTCGAATGACCGGGATAGGCTGAAAACAAAACCAATGTTATTTTAATGCTACAAGGTTTTATTCAAAAAAGAATCTATGCAAAAACGGTTGTCTATTGTATTATTTAGATATACTTGTCGAAATAAAAGTTAAATATTTGTGATAAAATGATTATAACCGTAAATTGTTTTATGGTCATAAATATGATGAAGTTAGACAAAAAAGTATATGAGTAAAAAAGGCGCAACTTTAAGCCATATAAATGCGATGAGAGAATACAAACTTAGTGAAGAAGAAATAAATAGGTGTATTACAGGATGGAAAACTACAGTACAAAATTAGTTATGTTCACGGAAATCCATATTACAAGCTGATTCGAGTTGAAATTGAAAAATTTCTTTAGCATAAAGGAAGGAAAAATTATCTTATAAAAATAAAATTAGAATCTAAGATAAATCAGATGGAATCTGAAATAAGGAAGCATAAGAGGCTGATAAAAAAATGGAAAAAGAAAAAAAGATACTTGAAGATAAACTAAAAAATGATCATTAGATTAGCCTGTATGTTAAGTAAAATTATGTATATTAAATTCAATAATATCAAAGATCAGACATATTTCATTAAAAATAAACTACGTAAAATTAATATATTATTTTTATAATATTGAAAATATTAAACAATAAGCAAATGCGAAATACAATAATTATACTGTTTTGTTCTATCGTTTTTATAAATACCCTTAAGTGCCAAAACCTGCTCAATTCAAATATAACATATGGCATCCATAAAGTTTATCCACCTATATCAATTTCAAAAGACGCATTATATAAAGCTACAACATTAAATGATCTATATCCAAACTTTAAATCAGATTGGATAAAAACTTACCGGCGAGTTGAAATTTTAACCCTCCAGAACGGAAAGATGAAAAGGGCTACCGGTAAAAATGACCTCCTCAATCAAAAACAAAAAGAGCATATTTATAGGGCAGATAATGGCACGGATGCTCAGGTAAATGTTCAATATATTCCAATTAATGGATTAAAAAACAATGAACCCAAATGGTTGAGGTTTGCCTTTCAAGTTAACCCCGAAAATGCCGCTGTATTTGCAACTGGAAAAGAACAACTCAATCAATATCTAAAAGAAAAAATTATTGATCGAATTGCAGATACCATTTTTAAGCAGTATCAGTTAACCGTTGTTAAGTTTACCATTAACGAAGAAGGCGAAGTGATTGAACCTAAAATATCTGAATCTTCTGGTGACGAACAAACCGATCAATTATTAGTAGAAACTATTTGCCATATGCCAAAATGGAAACCAGCATCGTATGCAAATGGACTTACAACTAAAGAAGAATTTGTTTTAACCATTGGCGATATGGAAAGTTGTGTAGTTAATCTGTTAAATATTCAACATACAAAAGACAAGTTTAGCAAATGAAGATATTAGATTACTCTCTAAACATTAGCGATTGCTGTGCCGCCCGTTTAGCCGGAATATAACTTGCCATCAAGCCAATTAAAATAACAATACAAGCCACAGAAACAAAATCAATTAATCTAAACTCCACTGGAAAAGCATCAATTAAGAAATTGCCATTTTCATTTATTTTTAAGAACTCAAATTTTTGTTGTAGTAAGCCAATAGTTAAAGCCAACAAACTGCCAATTAGTGCACCACCACAAGAAAGGGTTAAACCGGTGGCTAGAAAAATACGATAGATTTGTTTGGTTGTAGCGCCCATAGTTCGTAAAATACTTATGTCTTTTCGTTTGTCTAACACCAGCATCGTTAAGCATCCGATAATATTAAATGACATTAATAATAATATAAACGACAAAATTAAAAAAGCGACGAACTTTTCACTTTGCATTACCCGGTATAAAGTTTTGTCAATTTCGTAGCGATTGGCAATGTTTAAACCGGCTGGTAAATTACTGAATATCTGTTCTTGAACAGCCTCCAAATCAGCACCTTCTTCTAATAAAATTTCAATACCGCTAACGTGGTTTGGGCTTTCCATTAAGTCTTGTGCAAATTGTAAATCCACAAAAACATATTTTGAATCAAATTCTTTTTCAATACTGTAAAACCCCATAGGATTAACCGTTCTTCTATTCACCATGTTTAATGGGTTTGCCGTGTTGAGTTTAGCATTTTTACGAGGCATATACACCAACAATTGTTCAAAATCATCAAACAAACTCAACGATAATTCTTTGGCAACGCCCAAGCCAACAACGGCAGTATTTTTGCCACGATCAATCCGGTAATATCCTTCAATCAGGCAAGTATCAATAGGGTTTACGCCCGTATAATTTTGGTCAACGCCCTTAATTACGGCTTGATATTGTCTTTCATCATAATCAAACAAGGCATTTTCTTCTAACACTAAACTATAGGCACTTATTTCAGGAATATCGGTAAGCAAAGCAATCATTTCTTGCTCGGGTTCAAAGGTTTTTCCTTCCTCAATTTGTATAATTAAATCGGGGCGAAAACTATCATACAAGGTCAACACCAAGTTTTCGAAACCATTATAAACCGAGAGTACTAAAATTAACGCCATCGTTCCAACTATCATAGCAATTAACGAAATGAAGGAAAGTATATGGATGGCATTGGTCGATTTTTTGCCGATTAAATACCGCCGCGCTATTTTAAAAATAAAACGCACTAGGTAGTCTCTTCTGCTTCATTTTTGTTCTCACGCATCTCCCGTTCTTCTTTTAGTTTTTTAAACAGCTCATCCATTTTAAATACTTCATCTAAGGTTTCATCTACATAAAACTCTAACAAGGGCATGCTTCTTAATTTATTTTTTATGCGGCTCACTAAAGATTTTTTAATGGCGTGGGTATGGCTCTTAACCATATCCAACACATCGGTTTTATCAGCATTATAGATGCTTAAATAAATACGGGCAATATATAAATCGGGGGTCATTTTTACTTCATAAATCGTTACGAATGCTTTGCCGTAAAAGTACGATCCTTCCCGTTGAAAAACTTCGCTTAAGTTTTGTTTAATTAAATTAGCTACCTGTTGTTGTCTTTTACTGTCCATCACTATGCTTAAATAAATTGATACAAAAGTAAGCAAGTTTATTGAGTAATATAAGGTGTATACAGAATGTTTAGAATTTTTAAAAGATTATCCGTATTATTAGCTAAGTAATGCGGAGAAAATAAATCTACTTTTTGTGTCAAAGTCATTTTTTGATAGACGAGGCGAAAAACGTAGTTATAGTGAGGCTAAGACGAGGCTTTTCAACGAAGTATATCGAAAAATGGCAAAGACAGAAATGTAGATTTATTTTTGTAGCATTACTAAGCAATTCAACTTACACATAAAATAAATAAATAATAATTTTGGTATGATGAAGTTTTTATAAATGGAAAAAGTTTACAATTTATTAGCAGGGCTCCTTTGCCTTGGTCAGTTATCTGCACAAACAATTTTTGAGGTAGCAATTGAAGTACCCAAAGGCTATGCCCCCACAGAAGTAGTAGTGCCGCCTAGCCCATTAACAACACAAATTTTATTTATTGGAGGGGTTGATAGTGTGGCAACTAATGCTACTTATCATAATGAAGCGGGTTTTGCAACCGCCAAAGAATGGCACGACTTTATCGGTTTTACACCTGATGAAAGCGGAGAAAGCTTAGGTTGGGTTTCCGTTAATCACGAAAGAGTACAGAAAGACGAACGTTTGGGAGACGGCGGTGGAATGACGGTTTTTAAAATTGCAGCTGAAAATGATGGAACAATTAAAGTAATAGAGCAAAGCCTCGAAGATGGAAGAACGGGACACTTTTTTAATGTTGATTTTGTAAATACCGTAGGCGAAACCGGTATGAATTGCGGGGGCATTAATACTACAGATGGACGAGTTTGGACAGCAGAGGAATGGCTTAGAAGATGCAATACCGGATGCGGCAGTAGTTCGATCAGCACCTTAGATTCGCTTGGAAATATTGTTGACGGACTTACGGATACCTTAGATTTTACTATTCAAGATTCAGGCATTGATTTTGCCAATGGAACAACCTTACCTAAATATCAAAACTTTAATTGGATGGTTGAAATTGATGTGAAAAATGCCAAGGCAATTAGAAAGCAATACAATTGGGGCAGGCAAGCTTTTGAAGGTGGTGTTGTAATGCCCGATAACAAAACTGTTTATTTAGGACCTGATGCTACACCCGCTTTTTTCACAAAGTTTGTTGCCAATAATGCCGGAGATTTTACTAAAGGAACCTTATATATTTATAAGGCAGACAGTACAGAAAAATGGATAGCTGTTGCCAATACAATGGATAGCATGCTCAATTTATATCGCTTTGCAATTGAGTCGAAGGCTACCATGTTCAACCGCTTCGAGTGGCTTACCTATTCCAAACAAACCGGCATGGTTTATTTTGCAGAATCCGGGAGAGATTTGCCCTATTCAAGATGGGCAGATGAAGCCATTAGAGGTGCTTTGCCGGCAGAACATCATACCAAAAGAGCCAATGAACAGGGTTTAAGCAACGCCATTGAAGCCTCCTATCACGATTATTATGGCAGAATATTGGCATTCGATCCATTAAGTGAGGAGTTTTCAGTTTTGTTAGAAGGCGGACCATTTATTCACCAACAAGATTCAATACAGGAAGCCGATTATCCAAACCGGCATTTATCAAACCCCGACGGACTTGAAGTTGCTAATATCAACGAACAAGATTTTTTGATGATACAAGAAGACTTGAATGGAACTAGTTTTGGAAGGGTGCCCGCCGGCGTCAATAACCGCATGTGCGAATTATATTTGTTAAACTTAAGCATAACCGAACCTGCCATTGATGATTTAATTCGGTTAATGATTGTACCAACAGGTGCCGAAGTTACGGGTGCCCGGTTTTTACCCGATGGAAATACTTTGTTGGTTAATGCTCAGCATCCAAATGGTAATAACCCATACCCATTTAATCATTCATTAACTATGGCAGTAACCGGATTTAAAAATTTTAATATCACTGATTTGCAAAACTATACTTTACCTTCGGGAGAAGCCTTGCAATTGTATCCAAATCCGGCAACCCGTTTGGTTCAATTTAACAAGCGAGTGGATGTGGCTTTATTTAATTCAACAGGCAAGCGCATCAAAGTAGTTCGCAATACAAATCAACTACCGGTCAATGAATTACAAGCAGGGGTCTATTATATTCAAACGGAAGATAAAGAAATTAAGAAATTAGTTATTCAATAAAAATATTAGGGTAATGGTTAACATACATCATATATTATGTTTTTTTTTCTTAAAATAATTACTTTTTTTTTGAAGCGAAACCATTTACTCGCAAAAAGTTCAGTCCCGCTTTCCGCTCAAATGCCATTTTGCAAACGCTACAAAGCCCTGTCTTGTCCTGAAATAGGTTGACTCATTTAATGTGGATAAGTCGAATAAAAAAGGATAAATTAAATTATGGCTAATAAGAGAAAAAAATCACGCCCGATTTATAGTAGCGCATTTAAGTTAGAAGTAATCAGTAAGGTTTTGGATGGTACTTTTAACAAGCAAGAAGCCCAGTTAGCTTACCGGATTGGTGGCAAATCTACTATTTTAGAGTGGATGCGTCAGCTTGTTCCGGCCGATGAAAAGCTTAGTCAATCGGTAAAGGATGCCTGGGCTGAAAAAATGGCTGCTCAAAAGCAGTTAGCTCAATTAAAAAGCCAGCTAAAAGCAGAACGTTTAAGAAGCGATTTGTATAAAAAGATGGTGGAACAAGCCGAGCAAGAATTTAATATCGAAATAAAAAAAAAGTGAGAAGCCGGGTAATTCAAAGTCTGCATAAAGACGAAGGTGTTTGTATAACACAGGCTTGTGAGTTGCTCGGCTATAGTAAACAAGGCTATTATAAAGCAGTGGCTAAGGAAGAAAAACAAGCTTTTCAAAGCGATATTTTATTTGACTTAATCAGAAAAAAACGTGATTTATGGAAAAAAGGCAGTGGTAAAAATCTATTAGCCAGTTTACAGGATGAGTTAAAAAAGCATGATATAAAAATAGGCAGAGACAAGTTTTATGCCTTTCTAAAAGAACACGAGTTATTGATAAAACGCAGAAAAGTAAAGCCTTATGGAACCAACAGCCGTCATTATTATTACAAACATCCCAACTTAATAAAAGAGCTGGAAGTTGAGCGGATCAATCATCTATGGGTAAGCGATATGACTTATATTTACGTTCGATCAATCGAAAAATGGAGCTATTTATTTCTGATAACTGATGTGTATAATCGGGAAGTAATCGGCTATTGTTTGAGCCTAAAGCCCGATGGTGCAGCGGCAGTAAGAGCATTGAGGCAAGCACTGAGAAAGAGGGGAATAACAAAGCAAAGTCTGCCACTTTATCATCATTCTGATAGAGGTATTCAATATTGCTGCCATAAATATGTCAAAATATTAGATGGTTTAGATATCAATATTAGTATGACAGAAAACTCCGATCCGCGGGAAAATGCCATAGCCGAAAGGGTGAATGGTATACTGAAAACAGAGTTTACCGAAGAGCGAAAACTGGAGTTCAATACTTTTAAGCAAGGGCAAAAAAAGATTAAAGAAATCATACGATTTTATAATGAAGAAAGACCACACAGCAGCATAGAGAGAATGACACCGGTAGAAGCCAGAAACTGCACAAGGCCTTTAAAACGCTTGTGGAAGAACTATTACAAAGAAACGACAAACACCCCACCGCTTTAGTTTCGTTGGGGGATTTTTTTTAGGCATCCGCTTAAATGTATATATTTGCAGAGCTTGAAATTAAAAAGGGCAAACTACAATGAAAACACTGAGTTTGCCCAATATATACTTCCAAGCACTAACGGATATTCCTGGTAGGGCGACATCCCCCAACGTCGCTTCTACTTCCGCTTCCCGTAGCAATGCAAAGGAGCAATAAATACTCAAATATTGAAAATGAATTTTATTAACAATTTCGGTGCCCCGATTAAAAACAGTCAACCAAAATCAGGACAAGTCACCCTTCTGCTAAATGGCATAACCGCTGCAATCGGGGCTAGTTTTCAAAGGACAGTCTGCCGTAGCAAACTTTTCTTATTTAAAGTAAACATACAAAAAGTATTACATAATTAATTAGTTCAAAAAAAAATATAATAAATGAAATGTTCAATTTTTTTGCTTTCAATGTTGCTGATATTACCAACTACCTCAGTCGCTCAAAAAAAAACCAGTGTAACAGAAGAAGTTAAAAAAATATTTCATCAAAACTTAAATGCTTATGTAGAACAAGTAAAAATCCTCCATCAAAAAACCAAAGAAACTAAAGATTGGAAGACTCTACAGCAATCAGTCAAATTGAGTAGAAATGCTTACAAAAAAGTTAATCTATTTATAGATTACTTTGATGCCGAAGCCAATAAGTTTTACTTAAACGGAGCCCCCTTACCCAAGTTAGAAAATAAGGTACCCGAAGTAAATGTATTACAACCAGAGGGTTTGCAAGTGTTAGATGAATTGGTTTATGCCAAAGATTCAGCAACCTTTTCTGAGCTTCAAAATTTAACATCAAAGTTATTGACTCAATCCAAAAAAATAGCAGCCTATCAAAAAATATTACCAATAGAACACCGCCATGTATTTGAAGCACTGCGAAAAGAAATGGTAAGAATATTCACGATGTATTTAACCAATTTCGATACACCAGGCTCTGCCAATGGTATTGAAGAATCTGCCATTAGCCTTCAAAGTTGCTTTCAGATTATTTCAGTTTATCAAAATTTGATTAAAGATATTGACCACACATTGTGGAGCAATATAGAAACACTTTTTAAACAGTCAATCGATTATTTGGGACAGCAAATGCAATACGAAAATTTCGATCATCTGTATTTCTACAAAAATTATCTTCAACCGCTTGATCAATATTTATATAAGGCTCATATTGCTTTAGGAATTGAAACCATATATGAGTTTAGTAACCTTCCGCAAAGTGTAAACTATCACGCTACTCAGCTGTTTCATAAAAGCTATCTCAATCCATTATATTATGCACAAATAAATGAGCAAGACTACGCTCCCGAAAAAAAAGAATTAGGCAAACTATTGTTTTTTGACCCCCGTTTATCCCTTAATCAAAATATGAGTTGCGCCACCTGCCACCAACCACAAAAAGCCTTTACCGATGGAAAAAAAGTTAGCTCGATAAATGCCTTAAACCAGCCAACCATTATCAACAGAAATACACCTACGGTAATTAACAGTGTATTAGCCGACCGGTATTTTTATGACTTAAGAGCAGAAAAATTGGCACAACAAATTGAACATGTAGTAGTCAATGATGCTGAATTTCATACCAACTTCATAAAGATTGCCAATCGCTTAAGAAACATTAAAGCCTATGAAGTGCTTTTTACCAATGCCTATCCTAATTTGGAAATTAATAAACATTCAATTATTACTTCCATCAGCCATTATCTAACAAGTCTAATCGGTTTTAATTCCCCTTTTGATCAATTTATGCGCAACGAAATTGACGATATTCCAAAACAAGTTAAAACCGGCTTTAACTTGTTTATGGGCAAAGCTGCTTGCGCAACTTGTCATTTTCCAACCAACTTTAGTGGTTTGGTGCCGCCATTCTATCAAGAATCTGAATCGGAAGTGTTGGGGCTAACCAAAGCTCCTGATATAGCTGAATTAGATACAGACTTAGGCAGATACATCAATGGTTTAATCAAAGAAAAAGCAGACCATTTTAAATGGTCGTTTAAAACCCCAACCGTTAGAAATGTAGCGTTGACAGCACCCTATATGCACAATGGAGCTTTCGAAACTTTAGAAGAAGTGATCAATTTTTATAATCACGGCGGTGGTGCAGGCTTAGGCATAGCAGTACCCAATCAAACCTTACCAGCAGATTCTTTACATTTAACTAAAGCTGAAATAGCCGCTTTACAACAATTTATGGAGGCTTTAACCGATACTACCGGATTAACCAATGCGCCTAAGGTTTTGCCCGGTGGGTTGAAAGTTTCATTTATAGTTGATTAGTTTAAACTGCTATTAATACAACCGTTAAGTTTATGTGGCATTTTTTCAATGATATTTATAGCAAAGAATTATCTTTGAAGAATCATATTTAATTAAAGTATCAAAACCAATGAAAAAACAACAACGGTTTATAAAATTAATAAAAAAATTAATAAATCAAACTGATATACAAGTTCCATCAATGAATTATAAATAAGAAATCAGATAAATGAATTATTTAGATAGAATTACAGTCAATCTTGAGGTAATGCATGGTAAACCTGTTATTAGAAATATGCGTTTTTCAGTAACACAAATGTTAGAACTTATTGCCGGTGGAATGAGTTTTGACGAAATTTTAGAAGATTATCCTTACATCCAGAGAGAGGATATTGTAGCTTGTTTGCAATACGCCGCTAAAATTTCAGAGACTAAACAGGTCGTTCAATTTTCGTGAGGTTTATCGTCGATACGCAATTACCACCCAAGTTGGCAACATACTTATCAACTAAAGGTTACAGCAGTATACATACAACTTATTTTGATAACGGACATTTGCTGAAAGACAACGAAAAAATTGAAATTGCCAAAGGAGAAAGCCGAATTGTAGTAACGAAAGACTCTGATTTTAGTGATTATTACTATTTAAAAGGTGCGCCACCAAAAATATTGCTTCTCAAATTTGGCAATATATCAAACAAAACATTAATTAAAAATTTTGAATTATACTTAGATAATTTAATATCAATACTTACTGAAAATAATTTTGTTATATTTGGTATAAGTGGTATTTCTGCTAGTTAAAATGCTCTTTATAGTATTCATGACTTTTAAACCCTAAGTTTAAAGTCCGAAATTTTGGATACCCAATGGCCAACAATTCAATAAAAAATTATGCGTTACTAAGTCATACACAAATTTCAATTTGGACCAATTAATTATGAAGCGGAATTTTTTCCTGTTTTACCTGTTATTGTCTTGTAACGGTTATGCACAATTCATTAATGAAATTTGTTCAAAAAACAATGAGTTGATTGCTGATGAAAACGGTCAATATTGGGGTTTGTATCATTTAAGAGAACGCTTTGATAAATATTATTTTATCAGCAAATATAAGCTTGAATCTGATTTTAATTTATTGGAGAAAGACTCTATAGTGATTGAAGGGAATCGTATGGGCTTTGATAGTTTGTATCAACAAATTTTAGGTACCGATTGTTCAAATGATGTTGCATGTAATAAAGTTTTACAACATTTTGATATGGACAACTTGAACGATTATTTTATTGCCGAATTATTTTTTAATAATACCGATTGGCCCAGAAACAATGTAAAATATTGGCAACATCCGGTTGATTTAAAGTGGCGGTACGTTTTATTTGATATGGATGCAGGTATGGGATTTTTAGAATGGAACGATGCTAATTTTAATTTATTAAAGAATATTTTAAAAGAAACCTATAATGAAATGCACGCCAACTTGTTAAGAACCTTTTTAGAAAACACTGAATTTAAACATCAGTTCATCAACCGGTTTGCTGATTTATTAAATACTAGTTTTACTACTAAAGAATTGCAAAACAGCTTAGATGATATGATTGAAACTATACAACCCAACTTAGCCGCACAATTTGAAAGATGGGATGGTAATTGGCAAACTTGGGAAAAACATATTGAATTGATTGAACAATTTTTTATAGATAATCCCAGCAAGCAAAAGCAATATATTGCAGAGCAATTTGGTTTAGCCGGTACGTATGCCCTTACGGTAGAAGTGGCCAATGAAGTAAAGGCAAAGGTGCAAATCAACTCTTTGCAACAAGTAGTGTTGCCTTTTCAAGGAGAATATTTTACAGGCAACCCAATTCAAATTAGTATTGAACCTGAACATTCTGCAAGGCAGTTTAAATATTGGTTTGATGCTTTGCAAAAAGTTTATTACCCTGATAAACACCTTCAATTTGATAGTAAACAAGCTGCACATTTGGTGGCAGTTTTTGGCAATGAAACCGAATTGGATAATTTTGTATTCTCCACACTAATTAAGCAAGATTTAATTGTTCGTTATGCAGATAATATTAAACAAATACGTTTATTGAATAGTAATGGTATTACCGTTTTTTCTGAACGCCTTACATCATCTGTTGATCATCAAAATAATCATATTCGTATTAATTGTGCTAATTTAAGTAAAGGTGTTTATTTTTTATTGTTGCAACAACCTTTTGAACAATTCAGTTTTAAGTTGATTAAATTGTAATTGAAAAAGATAGTATTGGAATCTCAACCATTTTGTACTACCTTTATAAAGTTAAGTTATTTATGAAGGGATTTCAGTTTACCAAATTTGTACCAACCGAAGATACGCGCAGCGATTTTGAACGCTTGTTAGATATTTTTACGCAATTGTTGACCTATACTTCTGGCGATGTAGAAGAAGCCTTAGATTGGATGAATCAGTTAGATCAGGAATATGGATTGACCAATGACGAATATGGCATGGGCAATTTTATTGAAGATCTCTATAAAAATGGGTACATTCAAGACAATCCGAATAAGCCGGGTAAAATGAAAATTACGGCAAAGAGTGAACGGAGTATCCGCAAGCAATCGTTAGATGAAATTTTTGGAACCTTAAAAAAATCGGGTAGGGGAGACCACGGCAGCCGCAATGCAGGTATTGGCGATGAGCCCACTGCAGACAAACGCAGCTATCAATTTGGCGACAGCTTAGATCAAATTGATATGACCGACAGTTTGCGCAATGCCCAAATTCAACATGGTATTGATAGTTTTAGAATGACAGAGAACGATTTGGAGGTGAGAGAAAAGCAACACAAAAGCCAAATGAGTACGGTGTTGATGATTGATATTTCGCACTCCATGATTTTGTATGGAGAAGATAGAATTACGCCGGCTAAAAAAGTAGCGATGGCTTTAAGCGAACTAATTACCACCCGCTACCCGAAAGATACTTTAGATATTTTGGTGTTTGGCAACGATGCATGGCAAATTCAAATTAAAGACTTGCCTTATTTGCAAGTTGGACCATACCATACCAACACCGTTGCCGGTTTACAATTAGCTATGAATTTGTTGCGTAAACGCAAAAATGCCAATAAGCAAATTTTTATGATTACCGATGGCAAACCCTCGTGTTTAAAAATTGGTAAAAAATATTATAAAAATAGTTTTGGTTTAGATAGAAAAATAGTGAACCGTTGTTTGCATTTGGCAGCCGCCTGCCGAAAGTTAAAAATACCCATTACCACTTTTATGATTGCCAAAGACCCCTATCTACAACGTTTTGTGCAAGATTTTACAGCAGCCAATAAAGGCAAAGCCTACTACAGCAGCTTAAAAGGTTTAGGCGAATATATTTTTGAAGATTTTGAACGCAATAGACGGAAGACTTTGCGATAGGGATGTAAGATACCGAGCAATCATAGCTAGGCAACGAATTGCAGCATAACGATTTTCGCTACTATAACCGTTAGGCTACCAAACTTGTAATAAACTTGATTCAGTATTTGAGTAGAGCGGAATTACACGCATACGCAATTTTTTTTTCTCAACTTACCTAAGGAACCATGAGAAAATAAATATATCGGAAAATGGCAAAGTTAGATGGTAAATTTATTTTTTTATCGTTTCTAATATAATTTGGTAAGGTACACTTTGTGGAACGATTATTGGTTAACCCTATATCTATGTTTTCGAATCTAAAATTTAGCAATGAATCGTTCTACCAAATATAACACTATAATAATATTTAAATGTATAAATATACAGTCAAAATTTATTTGTATTAATTAACAAAAACTTGGCTTAAATAAATGACTTTTTAAGAACTAAATTTTATCCAAAGAAGTTATAACAACTCACAAAATTAAATTAAACAAAAAACTGACAAAAATTAAAATGTTCAAACCAACACTGATTTTATTAAGCAGCCTGCTTATTGCACTTTCCAACTTTGCTCAACCCTTTAAAAAGAAACCCTGTTTTTTATATACGGTTGATGAACGCAACATTAAATTTTCTATACCTGAGGCTTACAATCAACATCATATTTTTGTTGATGAAGTAAAACTAAATCCTCAAATTGAAGAGGTGTTTGTACAAACTAATTACTGTAACAAACTATTACCACTTCATTTTGAAGATGGTTTAGCCAAATCTTTTAAAATGATATACAATGCCAACATTGAAACCGGCATGCGTGCCACAAATGTATATGTAAGAGATTTTAATATTAGAACCAATTATTTGTTGGAAGAAAAGCATCAAGTTATGGAAGTGGCTTTAGATTACTTTATGCGTGAAGATGGAAAATCTCAAAAAGTATTTTCTACCCATCATGCCATTGAAATGAATGACAAAGGTAACGTTGAAGTTGCCTTAAGTACGCTGTTACGTAAATCAACTATTGAGTTTTTGGCTTTCCAAGCTTCATCGGAAGCAGAAGTAACCATATTTGAAGATAATGTAGTTGATATACCTTTAGATGATGAGACCTTACAGAAAGGTATCTATACTTCTTTTAAAGATTTAAAAAATAATCAGCCTTCATTAGATTTAACCGGTAACGTAAGTGCCTCTATCGATCAAAACAAAGAGCAGTATTTTTTAACTTGTCCTAAAACAGGTAAAAATTTAAAATACTCTTATCTATTTGGGTTTTCTGATGGAGAATCGATTTATCTAAACATTGCAAAATACTATAAAGGCAATCATTTTATCAAAATTAATCATTTTGCAGGTCAATTTATGATTGGTGAAGATGTAGTTGTGGATGATAAAAAATTAACTGCCTATTATAACGCAAGTGAAGAGCCGAGTGATATGACTTTTGGTGCTATTTCAGTAGTTTTTGATGAGTCTTTATCTACCAAAAAGAACAAATTGTTAATTAATATGAACGATGGTTCTATGGTTGTTTTAAACAATAAAAATTTTAAACGTTTATTGAAAAAGGATAAAGAACTGTTTCGTTATTATCAAGATGCTGAACAAAAAAATGAAGCTTGCCAATTACACTTTATAAAGGAGTTGGCAAAGCGAGGAAAATTATAACTAATTATTAATTGTAAAGAAAAAAATATAAAAAAAAAGGTCGCTAAATATTAGCGACCTTTTTTTATGCTAAAATGCAACATAATTAATAATAAATAATGTAAGTAATTAATAATTTTAAAACATCCCCTGTTTGTCTAATATTTTTTTGTACAGCTTCTCTGTAAGTTTGCCTATAGAAAGTTTATCAAATTCTTCTGCAGTTAATTTTGCCTGTGTAGCAATTTGCATTTTTTGATGGTTTTCTAACGAAATAATATTTCCCCCATCTAATATTACATGTAAAATCAATTCACCTTCATGATAATATTCCATTATTTCAGGTTGTTCATCCACTTTTTGAAAACCCACACTTTCTAAATGAACCAGCAGATCGGCTTTATCAATATTTTCCATTTTTTACGCTCTTTTTACATTTTTAACAATAGCTCTTAAAATATCTCGTATGCCAACCAATCGTCTGCTTAAGGTAATTTTAGGATTGTTATATCGCATATAACAATAATCAAAGGCTTTAAAAAAGTTATGCTCCGCTTCGGTTTGGCTATTGCCGGTGCCCATAATATCTAACAATTCATTTTGAATAATGTATACCTCATCTTTTTTAAAAAACAAGCAGCGTAAAGGATGGTTTAACTCATATTTTAAACTGTTGCCAATAATTTCATTTGTAGAATAAGAAAGTGAAGTATGTCCATCATCATAAATTTCAACTACTTTCTTTCTAATAACTTTTCCACCTTCCCGTGTAACTTTTATACTGCCAACGGTGGTTTCTTCAATTTTTTCTTCGGTCGATTTTGCAGGCTTTTCAATCAGTTCGTTTTTTATATGACTTTTAAATTTTTGCACTTTAAACATGCGCCTCATGGTTTTTCCACCACCTACAATTTCAACCGGCGAATCACCAAAACTGTTTACAAAATCGTGTAAGCGTGAAACGATTTCATTCCGGGCAACCCGCTTTTTATATATTTTTTTTAAACTTAGGTAATCGCCGGAATTAGCTACTTCAAACAAACCGGTCAACTTTTCATTAATTTGCTCTCGTTGCGCTTTGTAATCATTTAAAGTAGTTTGTATACGATTAGTAAAGCTAAATTGAGGTACCGCACTCCCTTTCTGAAAGCCCGATAATTCTAATTTAAAATTATTTAAATCAATTCCTTCAGCTTCGCTTAAATCATATTTAGCTAAGCTCAATACCAATTCTTGAAAATGCTGACCTATCTTTATTAAGCTATCTACCGGTATGGTTTGGTATTTGCCAATTTCTCCTTCTATTTTAAGGTTGACTCCTTTGTTTAAATCTATTTTCGACACGGCTACAAATATAGTAAAGCAATTAATTGTTGCTTAATAAAAACCTTATTAAAATTTACAATTTAATATAACTATTGAGTAAACAGGTGAAAATCTACTTTCCTAAAAATCTATGGGTGTTGTTCATATCAATTTTTTGTAGCACTATACAAATACAAGCCATCTTCATATTACAACTATTCAAAATAAGTTAAATTTTTGCGTATATGTTTTTTTTTGCTACATTTGCCTTATTGAAACAGTGAAACAGAACATTACACAGTCAAACACTTAAAAACTTATCCCCCCCTTAACGCCAACAATTTTACACAGTTATTGAGCTCAATTAATGAATGCCAAAATTAGGCGTAAGGAGACATTTATTGTCCTGAACACTCCTTATTAAAAAAACCAAAGTAAGGACTTAATCACATAAATTAATTAAACATGAAATTTAGAAATTTAAATTTTATATTTGTTGGTATAATGCTATTGATGTTAAACGCATGTACCAAAGAAACAGAAACTTTACAAAGCCCTGCATTAGCCAACAAAAATGTGGCTTTACAAATTAAAGAATATTACCCACCCGAAGAGGTGGATGTTACC
>CALHDG010000228.1 GCA_938023075.1 uncultured Chitinophagales bacterium | reverse complement strand
TGCAATTATTGGTGGTGGATTTAATCTGTGGAGTAATTGGGGTAATATTAATGGATTTGCTGATGGGTTGTCTTATTTTGCTAGTGGGGCTGTTGGTGGTGCCGTAAGTGTTGTAAATCCGCTCGCAGGAGGGCTGATTGCTGTAAGTGGGAATCTAGCTACCGATGCCTTAAATGGAACACTTTCCAATTTAAATACTCCGGTTGATGTGGCACTGCACTTGGGATCAACTGCTTTAGAAGGTGTAGGTGCCGGAGGTGCTGGCACTTTAGCCAAAGGTGGTTATAGCCTAATGACTTCAGTAAATTGGTCACAATATGCTCAGGTTACTAGATTAAGCCCAGAATTTGTAAAAAAATGGGGTTTGTCATGGACAAAAGCGGCGACACCAACTGCTGTTAAAACTGTTACTACTCAAAAAGTCGCCCAAGCTGTAGCAGTAAATGTTGCTAGTCATTCTTCAAAAAAATTAGGGAAAAATTTGGTAAAAGCTGGCTTTCAAAGACCAGCTAATTCAGCTGCACATCATATAGTTCAGGGAGGAAGTAATCAACCTTTTGTTGCAGCGACACGAGAGATATTAAAAAAGGCAGCAATAGGCATTGATGATGCAGCAAATGGTGTATTTTTACCAAAAAATGCCAATTTTGTGAATGGTGTAGCTCCAAACCATTTAGCTGTTCACACAAATGTATATAGGAAAGCAGTGTTCGACAGATTAAATTCTGTGCCTTTAAATCAGGTAGCAAATGAATTGTCAATAATACGTGCTGAATTATTGTCAGGTTTATTTCCTTTTTAAAGTATAAATTGCCTAAAAAAATAATATCATATGAAAATATATAAAGTAGATTGCAATATTCGTAAATGCCAAATGATTCAACGAGATAACAATATAGAATTAATTCAATTTGATGGAAATTCGAAAATAGATATTTGGGTAGATACAGACTGGTATATTTATAATCCAAAAGATCCAAAATCAAACTTTTACGCTAACCCAGCAACTGGAGTAGTTTTTGATGGAGAAGTATATTCAAGTGACTTAATTACCTTACTTGGTATGTCTGGCGAAATATTACCCGCTATAGTTGAAGGTGGTGAAAAACTTTATTTTTTAAATGTTACCAATTGTATAAATGTTCTGGATAAAAATAATACTACTTATCATATCTATCCAGATGGAACAAAGGGGCGAATTAAAGATTATAGTTTCCACGAGAAACGTATTGGTGGAGCACCTCTTTTTAAAATACCTGAAACTAGCAAAAGTGATATATTGTGTTTTGAAGGAATAACAGATAGCTGGGACGAATTTAAAGGCAGATATGATGAGTTAGGATTTACAGGTTTGCAATTTACTGAGCTATATGATTCTAAAAATATTTAAATTGGACTATCATTTCCTCAAACTGATCATTGCTGAAGAATCTGTTCCTTCCAGGAGTAGAGTTTGAAAAATTTAATTTAAAAAGTATAAAATGGAATATTTAAAATACTTAATAAATTTCGGGTGGTTTTGCCTTGTAATATGGATTTTTAATTTATTCATGTTTTTATTGAAAAATAAAAGTTTAAATTTTTTTAATCATATATTTAATATTTGGCTATTAGCTTTTATTGTAATTTTAGGATTTTATTTTTATTTGAAAAGTAGAAATTAATTATACCCCCACCTCGTCCTCGTTTGCAACGAGGATGAGCGAGACCGGCTTTTGTAAAGCCGCTATACACCAAAGCAAGTTCAACTCACTTGCTAACACTTACAAACTACACTATCCGCAGCCAACCGCTGCGGGTAGTTTTCAAACTATTGTATTAATCAAAAAAGAACACCCTATAAGAACGGCTTTTCGAAGCCTTATTAATTAACAATAATAAAATTTATAACAATGAAATATTTAATAAATCAAATAATAATTATAATTTTAATTAATTTAACATGTTTAAATACCCAAAGTGCCCAAGCCCAAAGCGTAATTTTTGAGTACGATGCTGCCGGTAATCGCGTACTTCGCAGTGCCGAATCGCCTTGCAACAGCGAGCCACCAGAAGCACCCAGAGTATTGAACACCATCGAAAACGGTGTCGCCATTAGTTGGTATACCCACGAAGCCATTACCGGTTTACAATACAAAAAAGAGGGCGGTAACTGGCAAACTTACACTACAACGCAACCCTTTGCTCAGTTGAGCAATTTACAAAGTTGCCAAAGCTATTTTACCCGTTTGCAATATAGCTGTGCCGGTAGTGTTAAGTATACACCGCAGGTTAGTTTTACCACCAAAGGTTGCAGCAACAATTGCACTGCGAATGATATCGAAATTCACACCACTCCTAACCCACGTGGTATGTTTGTTCATTGGGATATTTATCCGGGCGCAAGCTACATTCTTCATTTTCGCAAAGCCGGCGAAAGTCGATTTATACCTGTTGAAACGGCAGATCATTTTGCGACTCTTTCGGCGCTTTTGACTTGTACGGCTTATGAATTTAGCTTACAAGTAAAATGTACTGGTGGTCAGGTTTCGCCATTTGGCAAGGTATTTAACTTTAGCACCACCGGCTGCCGCTTAAGCGATGAAGCTGTAGCTCCAACGGTTGCAGTATATCCCAACCCAGCCCAATCGCATATTACCATTCAATTGAATAATAACAAACCTATTGATTTGCTTACTATTTACAACAGTAGCCTACAGTTGGTTCGGCGCATCCAGCCACGGGCTGGGCAACGCCACTATGGGCTTAACGTGGCTGATTTGGCTTCGGGCATTTATCTCATCAAAGCCCAAATGGGTGATATAGTGGAGACTACAAAATTCAGTATGCAGTAGAGAAATGGCTCATCTCTTTTGGAGGCTGAGATAGTCGATTGCATATCCAATCCGGAGATTGATTAGATCAGCGAAGCCGGTGCTCGTTTGTGAGTGCCGGTTTTCTTTTGTCACAAAAGGGAGTAAGCCGGACTCATTCCCCTTCGCAGGCGAAGAGCCTGTACCGATACTTCGGTAGGTGGGCTTTACCACTTGGTAAAGGTCGAGGTAATAAAAACCAAACTGCAGAAAAACAAAGCTTTGATGCCTGGGGCAACAAACGCAACCCCCAAAACTGGAGCGA
>CALHDG010000227.1 GCA_938023075.1 uncultured Chitinophagales bacterium | reverse complement strand
CGAAGAACCGAAGTTTTTAAACTAGCCCCGATTGCCAAGCCAACAGCACTAAAGTGCATTGGGTTGTTTAACAGCTAAGTGTTGTTTTTCGAATGGAAAAATTCATCATTCAAAATTCGGTGTTCAATATTCGATATTTTTGGTTGACTATTTAATGAATAATGAATAATGAATGTTGAATTTTTATTAATGTATAAATAAATATCATTCAATATGCCGAAAGACACTTAGATAGAATTGCAGCGGTTATGCTGCCTGAAGCGTTGGCATTTGTGCGTTGCCGCAGCATTTGAGCGGAAAGCGGGACCAAGCAAGGTTATTATGATGCTACAAAGTTTCGCTTCACATAAGTAAAAAAGCCCTAAACTCAACCTAAACAAGTATATAAACAAAAAAGGCTACTTCAAAAAGAAGTAGCCTTTTAATATTGTTAAATGAAGTGAATTTAAAACTTCACGTTCACTGCTAAATTCAATAAGGTACCTAACTGGCTAAAGTGGTAACCATCGTAAGTCATTTGACTATACCGTTGGTTAAATGTAATTAAATTATCGGCTATTTGTTGGTTGGTAATACCATACTCGTTAGTTGAAGTATCATCTAAAATACGTTGTCCGGTTTCTGTAATGGCTACAAATTCTCGCTCTGGCAATATATTTAATAAATTATTAATATTTAATGAAATACCTACTTTTTCGGTAGCTTGATAAGACAATAACAAATCTGTTACAACTTTAGATTTAAATGAAACACCTAAATCTGAACCACCATCTGCATCTGCAGGATTTGAATCATCATAAAAATTTTCTAAATCTTGTAAACCTTGATTCTCGAAGTAAGTTGGTCCAAAAAGTGTATTAGACAAAACTACTTTGAATTTATCTAAGTTATAATCAATACCTAAAATTGCTTTAAACTCGGGTCTTGAGGTAAAGAATAAGGCTTCTTGAGTTCCATTGGAAACCGTTTGCCCAGCTTCTTTTACTAATTCAGGGTCTTTTACTTCGCCCACTCTTTCATTTTGCAAAGTATAATTACCAGATAAATTAAAGCCTAAGGAGCCTGCACCCAGCGCCAAACCTCTATAGCTGGTTACAAAATCAATACCTGAAGTACGGGTATCCATTCCATTTACAAAAAAGCTAATGTCACTTATACTTCCTTCACGTAAAATTTCATCCAATCTTGTTGTTCCAATATTGTTACCATCTTCATCAAACGCCGTTCCGCCAATTTCTGTACTTAATATAATTCTATCCGTAACTGCAATGTTATAATAGTCCAAAGTTAAACTAAAATTTCTACTGGGTTTAAAACCAAGCCCAACGGTAAAGTTAGTTGATTTTTCAGGTGCTAAGGCTGGTAATTGTAATAATCGGGCTTCACGAGAAACATTGCTGACCAAACCACCCACCTGAATACCTTGACCCGGTACAAAGCTGTATTGTGCTCTTTGTGTAAAAATTTGATGTAAGGTAGGTGCTTTAAAACCCGTTGATGCCGAAGCTCTAAAAGTCAACTGATCTTCCATCAATTTATAACGGGTACTGGCTTTCCATACAAAAGCTCCACCAAAATCACTATAATTTTCCGCTCTACCGGTTAAATTTAATAAAAAATCTTCGGTAAAGTCAAAAGCAAAATCTAAATAACCACCAAAGTTGTAGCGATTAAAAATACCCGAATTACGTGGATCGTTTCCAGAGAAAGAATCGGGGCCACCATCATCGTAAGAAGAAAGTCCACCTTCAATTACCGTAAAAGTTTCGCTTCTAAACTCAGCACCAAAAGCAATACCAATAACGTCACTTAATCTTCTGGTAACATCTAAATTACCCACAATATGATCAAATCGGGTTCCTCCCGGATCAAAAACTAATTGACTGTTTTCACGATAAACTGGGATAGTGTCGAAAACTGGGACAGTATCGAAAACTGGAATAACTTCGCCTCCCTGAGCAATAGCTTCACCTATCTGAATAACAGTAGTAGAATCTGTTTCCGCAATATTAACCGCATTACCATTGCGATTGTGCGAGTTGCGTATTAAATAGGTTTGCTCATTAGCACCCGCTGTAAAGCTAACATCTGCAATCCACCCATTTATGTTGGTTCTTAAACCAATGGTACCTGTATAATCTGCTAAATCACCATCAAAAGTGGGCACATAGCCTGCGTAAGTTTTATTACCGTCTCCATTGTAATCAATACCAAACTCTTCTCCGAAAAAATCTTGCAGGTAAGGAAACGCTTCAATAGTTCTCCAATAAGGAGTTCTGTAGTTAGCAAAACTGTTTACTTTTTTATAAGTATAAATACCATTGTAGTACAAATCTGTCTTTTCACCTATGTCAAAACCACCATTCAATGAAAATTTCGCTGCAGTAGTTTCTGGATTACCATTAATATTACCGGCATCTGGCTTCACATCTAAAAATCTTTGTACTTCAGCAATTTCAGCAGCTGCTACTGCGGCATCACCGTCAGCACCACCAATAAAATCCATTGCTTCACCTTCTGCAGAAACCATACCCGGACGGTTTGATTGAAAACGCTTTCCGAGATCAATAGTGTAATTAACAAAGCCGCCTCCTGGTAAAGTAGCTCCATTATTTAAGGAAATACCAAATTCTCCGCCATCGGTATTATCGCCCCAATCTGATGAAAATCCACCTCTTACCGTAAATGAACCCAAATCAATATTATCTTTTAAAATGATGTTCATTACACCGGCAATGGCATCCGAACCATATTGAGCTGATGCACCATCTCTTAAAATCTCCACACGCTTAATGGCATCTTGTGGAATACCTGAAATATCCGCACCGGTTTCACCTCTACCCGGTGAAGTTTGTGTATATAATAAGGCACTCATATTTTTACGCTTACCGTTTACTAATATTAAGGTACGGCTTGGTCCCATATTTCTGATTTCGTAAGGATCTAATAAAGAAGTCGCATCATTAACCGGTGTGTTAACCGAGTTAAAAGAAGGAACGGTGTAAGTTAAAGCTTTATCGAATGTGTTTTGACCCGTATTGGTTAATTCACTGGCTCTTAATACATCAATTGGTAAAGGAGTTGTTGTAGAGGAACGCGCCGCAGTACGTGAACCTACCACTACCACACTTTCTAAACCAACGGCATCTGCCGACATTTGTGCGTTCCAGGTTTTTGTCTGGTCTACACCAACGGTAAATTCAAATACCTGATCTTCATAGCCCAAATATGAGGCAGTTGCAATGTATCTGCCAGGTTCTAATTTTAGGGTGTAATTTCCATCAATATCAGTTACTACCCCTTGACCGTTGGTTACGCTAATAGTTGCTCCAATTAATGGTCCGTCTACATCGGTAAGCTTACCAGATAATGTTTGTGCATTAACCAAGGCGGGCAATGCAAATAATAAGGCTATCAAAACTAAATATAGCCTTATGTTTGTAAATGTACTCTTCATACGTTAATTAAAGATTTTGTAAACAAGTTGCTTAAACTTGCGATTGTTTAGTTAAATAATTTTGATGCCAGCATCTAATTGATTCAATTACTACCTGCATTTATGAGGGTAAATATAGTACTATATTTAACATAGAGATAACAAAAGGGGTAAAAATACGACTATACGGATCAATAAGATTTTTAGAAACGAAAAGAATGCTTTGTAACAAAAGAAGCATTAAAAATGCAGTTTTTTAGATAGCATTTAAAAATAAATGCTTTGTTCAAGCTAATTTTAGAAATACAAACGGCTCATTATCAAAATTTTATAGATATGTGACCGTGAAAAAGTCGATTGCAATTTGCCCTATTTGTGTAAAAAAAAGTGATTAATCTGAAATACATTTGTAACAATTAAGGATCATTTAGATGCTTGATAGTGAAAATGCTCTTTGAGACTTGACTGGTAAGTAAGGCAATACTTCAAAATTTTTATTTTTTCAAAAACTTAAAAAGAAAGAAGAAAAACTTGCATCAAGAAAAGTTCATATTTATATAAATTATGGTAAACACTAAAATTATTATTAATAAGTAAAATAACAAATTATGAGATTAAAAAATGTAACTTTTTTACTAATTCCATTGCTGTTGTGTTGGCATGGAGTTTCTGCTCAATATAAATTGGAAACCATTGCTAATAATCAATGTTTTGTATCTGGAAATCAAGGTGCAATAAGGGCGTCACTATCAGGTGGTACTGGACCTTATGATTTAATATGGCCTAATGGAAATCAGGCTGTTTTAACTTTAAATAACCCAACAGTTACCTTAAATAACCTTGTGAGAGGGAACTATGATGTGATGTTTATTAATCAATATGGTTGTGAAAAAGTTTTATCAACCTTTGTTGCGGACGATTGTAGCCGCCGAATGGATGATTTTGCTTCAACTATTAAAGTTTATCCTAATCCATTTACCGATGCTTTGATTGTAGATTTTGAGAGTGATATGGAGGCTCCAGCACTTTTACAAATTGCTGATGTAACC
>CALHDG010000226.1 GCA_938023075.1 uncultured Chitinophagales bacterium | reverse complement strand
GCAACTTTAGAGGCGGCAATTTATCAAACGCCGCAAGTGGTTTGTTATGCAGGTAATCCAATCTCCTATCAAATTGGTAAACAGTTAGTCAAAGTGCCTTATATTTCATTGGTTAATTTAATTATGGAAAAAGAAGTGGTTTGCGAATTAATACAACAGCAATTTAATGAACAACTATTATCACAAGAGCTACATTTGATAGCTAATCACCAAGCCTATCTAACCAACATGAAAAACGATTACCAACAATTAATAGAAAAACTAGGCGGTATGGGTGCCTCAAAAAGAGCGGCAGAAATTATAGTAGAATTTACAAAAACTACGTAGCTTGCTTGGGTTGAATGTGGAACAGTTAACATATCAAATAGCCTTAACGTTAATACCGGGTGTTGGTCCGGTAAACAGCAAAAATTTGTTGAGCTATTGCGGAAGTGCCGAAGCCGTATTTAGCAGTGGCAAAGCCAAGTTAATGAAAGTGCCGGGCATTGGCAAAAAAACTATACAAGCAATTCAACAATCGGAGGCTTTATTTGAAGCTGCTCAACACGAAATTGAATTTATTCAGAAACACCACATTGAAGCCATTTTTTATACGCACGAAAACTATCCGCTACGATTAAAGCAATGCGCCGATGGTCCTTTATTATTGTATAAAAAAGGTAGTGCCAATTTAAACACCCAACGAATAATCGCCATTGTTGGCACGCGCAGAATTACTTCATATGGTAAGCAAATGTGTAAAAAATTGGTAGAAGAATTAAAGCAATATAACGTTACCATAGTAAGTGGTTTAGCTTATGGTGTAGATTTTCAGGCACACAAAAATGCTTGTGATAACCACATACCCAATATGGCAGTTTTAGGGCATGGTTTAGATAGAATATATCCAGCAACCCACAAACCCCTCGCTGAAAAAATAATTCAAAACGGCGCTTTAATTAGTGAATTTGTAAGTGGTACAAATCCCGATAGAGAAAATTTTCCGAAGCGCAACCGCATTGTTGCCGGCATGTGCGATGCTACTATTGTTGTTGAAACGGCTCAAAAAGGTGGTGCCGTTATTACAGCCTATCTCGCTCAATCGTATAACCGCGATGTGTTTGCTATACCGGGCAAAGTGGGCGATCCGGTTTCGGAAGGATGCAATAATTTAATTAAAAAGAACATTGCCGGTTTAATTGAATCTGCCGAAGATTTATCGTATCAGTTAGGTTGGGAGTTAAGCACTCAGTCATCTAACAAAAGCCGGCAAAAAGTGTTGCTACTCGATTTACCAGACAAGGAGCAACGGCTATACAACTTGTTAAAAACCCATACTCCTGGATTAACGGTTGACCAAATTAGCGTAAAAGAAACCATGCCCTTGAGTGAAGTTACCAGCACTTTACTTAGTTTAGAGTTGCAAAATGTAGTAGAGGTTTTGCCCGGTAACCGCTACCGGTTGGTGTAGATGTTTTGAAAAGACAGAATTGGGATGCCCCAGAAGATGTAACAAATTGACCATCAAATATCGAGACAAGTTTATCAAAACCATAAAGTAGCTGTTCGTTAACTGATAGACTCATTCTGAGCAATCTACAAAAAAGCGCAATCGCCATCACCGTCGGCAATGGTAATATCGCTTTCATCATTAAAATACCAACTGATAAAATTGCCAGCATAAAATTGCCGGTTCGTTTCTTTTTTGGCAAATGCCGGATATTTGATGTTTTGCAAATAGTCTCCTAAAAATTTGTGATAAAAGGTAAGCTCTTCAGCTTTTTCTTTGGCAGCGAGATGCCACAAAAAATCGGCAATTTCACCAATGGTACCACCTTTTGCAAATAAATAAGGCACCTTTAATTTGCCTTCATTAAAAACGATCATACAATAGGTTTCAACATTTTGATCTTTATCATACAATACATAATGCCGGCAAAAAAACTTTTTAGCAGAAGAGGTGAAAAAATATTTTCTCTTTTGAGCAATGTCGAAAGGTTCATTCAATACCCAAGGGTTGTTTTTAATCCAGTTTAATGAGTTAACCTTTCTTTTAAAAATATTGCGCTGCATAAAGGGTTGAAAAAATTCATCTAAATCATTAACATTGTCTAATTCAACCATGCGGGTTTGTAATTTTTCAAAGGGTTTCAGCCCTGTTCGGTTTGCCCATATCAGGTTAACAAAAGCATCGGCTATTTTCAATAAGGGCTTGCCAACATGCCTTAACAAACCACCTTTTGCCACTTTTTTATGCGCTATAGACTTGAAATAATATTTGTAGCCTCTTAAAGGGCGTAAACGCTCTAAGTCAATATGCTGACTATATACGCGCTCGGCAGCATCGGTAAATTCGGTTAAAATAACCCGTTTTTCATATGCGGCAATTATGGCATCTAACAATTGTTTGCCTAAGCCGGTTTTTCGCATATTGGGTGCCACCCACCAACAACTTAGCCAAGCTATTTTGGTTTGGTTATTGGGTATCATTAAATAATCGGGTAAAGCACCAATGTAGCCCACCATCATATTGTTTTGATATGCTACAATTAAAGCCACATCTTCTTTGTCGGCTCTTGGGTTGAGCACGTGCGACTGCGCCCGGTGCTTTGAAATAGGCCAATGGCTTTGATGTAAAAATTCAGCCGATTCAACAAATTCGGGCAATTGCCCAACCGTTATTTTCTTTATATCGATGATGGTCTGCTTACTTTATGTTTATGTATAAATTTTTTCATTCTATATGTTAGCAATGCTTTTGGCAATAACTGAGCGGCTGTTTTAGTAAGTTGTTTATTAGTAGTTTGCTCAACTTCCATAGCTAAACGTTGTATGTGTTTCAAGGTCTCGTCTTCTTTTA
>CALHDG010000225.1 GCA_938023075.1 uncultured Chitinophagales bacterium | reverse complement strand
TTTATTTTGTTGGCGTTTTCTTCTGCTGATATACAGATGTAAGACAAAAAGGCTTTCTCTGTTTGATGTCCTGTTATCTTCATTATGGCAATGCTTGGTATATCGTTTAAGTAGGCATTGGTCGCAAAACTTCGCCGTGCGGTGTGTACCGTTACCTCTTTATACTTTGGTGACATTACCTCGTATATTTTACCGTTGCTGCTTTTCTTAATCGGTATCGCTTCTTCTATTCCAACCATTTTACAAACTTGCTTTATATAGTCGTTGGTTTTTTGGTTAGAAATTACTGGCAGTTTGTAATCATACTTTTCAATCAATTTGGCTACCTCTGGTCGTAAGGGTATTACTACTTTTCCGGCTTTGGTTTTGCCCTTCTCATTATACAAATTAATATAGCCGTTTTGTATGTGTTCCTTGCTCAATTTGGCAATATCAGAGTACCGCAAGCCTGTATAGCTGGCAACATAAAAAACGTCTCTAACTCTGGCTAATCGCTCATTATCGCTAAAGTCAAAATGTAATATTTGGTTAAGTTCTGTTTCAGTTAAATAAATTTTGGTAGTGGCTACTCTTGCTACATTAAAACGGCTGCTTTTGTAAGCGGTGTCTTTATAAAAACCTGCTTCTGTTGCTTTGTTTAAAAACAGCTTAAACCGTGAAATGTATTTGTTTGCGCTGTTGTGTGAAAATCCTTTTACTTCTAACAGGTAGTTCATATAGTCTAAGCAAAAATCTAAATCAAAGTTGGCAAACTCTAAGGCGGTTCTGCGGTACTTACCAAAGTCTTTTAAATGGCTGATAGTGGTTTTATAAACGGCAATGGTTTTGCTATCCTTAACTGCTGTTGACTGCTCAATCATCTTTTCAGTAAAGGCTAAAAACCCGGTTACATTATCTTTATCGCTTCTCTTTAGTTTGTAGTCAATAGCTTTTCTTAATTGGTAAAAGGTCGGTATTACACTATTATAGTTAAAGTCTCTAATTACATCCGTTATTGCTGCTTCTAAGCGGTTTAATTCATCGTTTAAAGTGTGGTACTCAAAAGTCGGGTTTGCTCGCTGACGCTTCATATCCCAATCGTTCGGGTTAATGGTTAGCTGTGTAGCGTATCTAAACCTGTTGCCTTTATAACGGTAAATTAAATAAATGGCGGTGGTTCTCTTTGCCTGTGGGTTACTTAGATTAAACTTGATGTTGGTTTTAAGCATATTATCACTATTTGCACCAAATATAAAACCATTGGTCGAAATGTTGGTCGGTTTTGCTTAATAATTTTGAACTTTATTTAATGTTGCTAAATAATCACACACTTAAATTCCTGTAAAACAGCAGGTTTTATTTAAATACTATTAGGTTGCATTATATAGGTGTTAGTCCTGTTCCCGCTACACAGTATTTAACCCAACTTGGCAGTCTCAGTTCCCACTATTTTTTGTATTGCCCTTAAAAATCCAATTTCTTTGTTAGATAATTGTTGAACTTTTTTGTTCCATATTTTGTAAAAAATAATCCTTTTTTGTGGGTCTCCATTTTTGTTAGTTGTTTTTTCAACTTTACAATAAATCCTAATATTATCTACACCTCTACCTAATTTAAAAATTGCCGTAAACTATATGCAATTAAGTACATTTTGACTATCCAATAAGTTGTATAATTGTTTGTTTTTATGTTTTAATACATTATTTAAAGTAGTAATAATAAATTTCCCTCTGCAAAAAATCGGGGATAATTTTGAAGCAGGAATATTGCAAATTTATGGTACTGCAGCGAATATCAAAAAATTAAAGTTTTGTCATTTTATAATTTCCATTTTTTACTTTATATATTGGTTGGGTAAATTATACTTATGGGCGAGGAAAAAGTGACCATCCCTACTAAAAAAACTGAACTACAGCATTTTGTAAAGTGCCTGCTAACAGATGTACGCACCTTAGAGTTGATGTTAGCAACCGACATATTTGATACGGAAACCATTAGAATTGGGGCTGAACAAGAAATGTGTTTGTTAGATGCTAATTGGAAACCGGCTATGAATAATATGGAGGTTTTGAAAGCGGCTAACAACGAGTTGTTCACCTCTGAGTTAGCTAAGTTTAATCTCGAAACCAATATTGACCCTATAGAATTTAAAGGTAAGTGTCTCAGTCAATTAGAAAGTAATTTAAAAGGTTTATTAGAAGAGATACGGCTAACTGCCCAAACATTTGATTCTGATATTATATTAACGGGCATTTTGCCTACCATCCGTAAGTTTGATTTAGAGTTTGATAATATTACCCCAATACCACGCTATCATTCGTTAATGAAAGCCTTGGCTAAATTAAGAGGTTCATCTATTCAGTTAAATATTGAAGGCATAGATGAGTTAATGTTTAAACACGATTCGCCCATGTTAGAAGCTTGTAACACCGGCTTTCAAGTGCATTTACAAATAGACCCTAAAGAATTTGCTATAAAGTATAATACAGCGCAGGCTATTGCCGGTCCGGCTTTGGCAGTAGGCACCAATTCTTCTATGCTATTTGGTAAGCGATTGTGGGCAGAAACCCGGGTAGCTTTGTTTCAGCAATCGATAGACACCAGAACAACCGGCGAACATTTTAGAGATAAAAGCCCAAGAGTAATGTTTGGCAATAGATGGTTAGAAAAATCGATTATTGAAATATACAAAGAAGATATTTCGAGATTTAGAGTATTGTTAAGAGCTACTGAAGAAGAAGATTCACTCGAAAAATGGAAAGAAGGTATTACCCCAAATTTAAAAGCCCTTCAGGTACATAATGGAACCGTTTATCGTTGGAACAGACCTTGCTATGGCGTTAAAAACAACATACCGCATTTAAGAATTGAAAACCGGGTGTTACCTGCCGGACCAACCGTGAAAGATGAAATTGCCAATGCCGCTTTATGGCTTGGCTTAATGAATAAATTTGATGAATATTACCCGGATTTAACTAAACGATTTGAGTTTGATGATGCCAAAAGCAATTTTTTTGCTGCTGCCCGCTATGGCTTAGACAATAAATTTAATTGGATTGATCAAAAGAAAATTCACGCCAGCGAATTATTATTAAAAGAATTGATACCTATTGCCAAAGAGGGTTTACAACAGGTTAAATTAGATAAAACAGATATACAGTACTACTTTGATATTTTGGAAGAACGCATAAAAACAGGTTTAACAGGTTCAAACTGGACCTTAAAATCTTACAATAAACTCTCGAAAGAAACCACTAAAGATGAGGTAGTTACAGGTATCACTGCCAGTATGGTCGCCAATCAAAAAAGTGGAAAACCTGTTCACGAATGGCAGCTTGCCGATTTAGATAATTTAAAAGAATGGCAGCCGGATGCCTTATTAATAGAAGAGTTTATGTCTACCGATTTAATTACGGTTCAAAAAGAAGATATTGTAGATCTTGTTGCTGAAATGGTAGATTTTAGAAGATTACGCTATGTATTAGTTGAAGATGAACAACATCACTTAAAAGGAGTAGTTTCTGCACATAATCTGTTAAAATGGTATTCCACTAAAAATATTACAAAACAGAAAGAATTTGTATTAGTAGAAGAAATCATGATAAAAGACCCAATAACCATTTCTCCAACAGAAAGTATTACCAAAGCTATTGAATTAATGGATGAAAAAAAGATTGGTTGTTTACCCGTAGTAGAAAATAATAAATTGGTCGGCTTGGTTACAGAACGGAATTTTAGAGCGATTGCTTCTCGATTAATAAAAAGACTTATTAAGGCTACTAAATAACTTAATAGCAATGGATGAAAAAAGGGCATTAAATTATAGACTAAACTGTTGATAATCAACATACAACAAAAAATTTGAATTGTGTTGATTTTTTGTTCATAAAGTGGTTAAATTATACTATATTTGAATCTTTAAACCAATAGCTGTAATTATTTAGAAGCCTAATTAATCTTTACCTTTAATTTAGCGTCTAATTTTTTTTGAAAAAACCAAAACCACTTCAAAATGGCAATATCTTTGTGGTTCCCATGCTGGCTATTTTATCCAACAATAGTACAACCTGGCTCCTGCAAAATTATTTAAAGACAAAATTTAAAATTAATTAAATATAATTTCTAGAAATTAAAAAAATTATCTATGATGTTAAAAAATTTACTAAATCTTCGAACTACAGCAAGTATACTCACTTTACTTACGCTGTTGTTTTTCGGAGGAAGTATTTATGCGCAAGAATCGTGTGGAAATGATGCCGGTATTATGCCCGAAGCCTTTTTCCCTGCCTGCGCTGGAAATTTCGTTACGACCACTTCGGTGGGGGCTACTGTTGCTACGGCAAACAGTTCGCTAATCTACATTTTGCACAGCGGTCCTGATAATACTGCTGTTATTATACCTGATAGTATTAAAGCATTCAACACTTCTGGTATTTTTTATAACGATGGAAGTCTTCCTACGAATCAGGATTTATTTATTTCAGCCTACGTAGGACCATTAAATGCAAATGGTTCACCAATTTTAAATGATGTTTGCGCAGATGTGGCTTTACCTGGTACACCCATACGTTTTTACAAACCGCTCGAGTTAATGGAAATTAGCAGTACCTGCGACCCGGTAAGCGGTTGTTTAACTGTTGAGTTTACTATTTCTGGTGGTGCGCCTAACTTTCCTGGTAACGACCTGTTCTTTGAATATAAAATAGAAGGAGATTATAGTGGAGTAATTGATAATCTTGGGGATATAGCGACCTTCACCCTTTGTGATACGGAAGGCTATGTAATAACGGTAGAAGATGATGGTAAAGGATGTGAAGCAACCTTCAATGTAGCTTCACCTTGTACACCTTGTAATAATGATGCCGGACCTCCACAACCAATACAGCTTGTATGCAGTGGAGCATCTGCTTCAGGTGAAACCAGTGGAGGAAGTGCAGATCCGAATGCCTCAACAGTTTATTACCTGCACAGTGGCGACATTAACAATCCGATTGACCAAAATTTAAATGGTACTTTTATTAATGGAGGTACTTATCCAACTAATACACAATTATTTATTACAGCGGCTGTTGGTCCTAATGGTGCTGATTTAAGTGATCCTTGTACCGATGTTCAAGGTGTTGGTTCTCCTGTAGTGTTTTTAACACCTATTAGTGTCACTTCATCTTATACTTGCGATGAAGTGACCGGTACGTCTACTGTTAGTTATACAGTTGGTGGCGGTCAACCTGCTTTTGATGGCTCAAGTTACACTATTGGTGGTACTCCTGGTGCTACCTCAGTAGGAGTAGGCACACACACTTTTACAATTCCTGAAGGTACTGGAACTTATACAATTTCAGCTACCGATGGAGCAGGTTGTGAAGGTGGAGATGCTCAACCTTATACTTGCGAGGGTTGTGATAATGATGCGGGTACGCCAAATCCACCACAGGTAGTGTGTTCAGGTGGTTCTGCAAATGGTGCTAATGGTACTGAAACGGTTGATCCGGGTTCAGGCTTAGTATATGCCTTACATACGGGCACACCAGCCGGTATTTTAGCCACTAATGCAACTGGTACTTTTGTAAATGATGGTACTTTTCCAACTAATCAACAATTATATATTTCTGCTGCGGTTGGCGAATTAGGTGCTAACGGTTTGCCAGATTTAAATGATCCTTGTTCTGATATAGACTTACCAGGCACTTCAGTAATTTTCTTAACCGCAGTTACAGGCAGTTCTTCAACGGTTTGTGATGATGTTACGGGTACTACTACAGTTACTTATTCATTCTCTGGTGGTTTGCCGGCTTTCGATGGTTCTGCTTATACTATTTCCGGTGATGCAACTGGAAGCGCAACTGCTGGTCAGTCGCTTACTTTTACTTTACCTGAAGGCACTGGTACTTATACCGTAACTGCTACTGATGGTAATTCTTGTACAGGAAATACTGATGGTTCATACAATTGTGTTGCCGAAGTATTCGATTTAGCTTTAATCAAAGAAATTGCTGCTGGTCAAACCACCCCAATATATCCAGGTGATGATGTTACCTTTACCATTACAGTAACTAATCAAGGAACCATTCCAGCTTCTAACTTTACCATAACAGACTATATTCCAACAGGCATGAGTTTAAATGATGCCGATTGGACAGCGGCAGGTGCTTGGGCAACTTTTACTATGGCAGGTCCTTTAGCTCCTGGAGCCAGTACTTCTGTAGATATTACTTTAACCGTAACTTCAACTTCAGCAGGTGATTTAGTGAATTACGCTGAAATTTCAAATGCTTCTGGTGTTACACCAAACGGTGCAACTATAACGGATAGTGATAGTACTGCAGATGGTGACAATACCAATGATGCAGGTGGTGTTCCAAATTCTGGTACTGATAATACAATTAATAACGAAGGTGGTGATGAAGATGATCATGATCCTGCCTTAATTACTGTTGATATATTTGATTTGGCTTTAGTTAAAGTTGTAGCAGCCGGTCAACCATCTTTATTTGTACCTGGTGATAATGTTACTTTTGATATTACAGTATCAAATCAAGGAACGGTTACTGCGCAAAATATTGAAATTATTGATCATATTCCAGCAGGGTTAAGTTTAAACGATGCAGATTGGACAGCTGCAGGTAGTACAGCTACCACAACAATTGCAGGTCCTATTGCAGCGGGTGGCAGTGCTACCGTAAGTATTACGCTTACTATTGATACCGCTACGCCAGCTTCTTTAACTAACTTTGCCGAGATAACTTCTGCTCAAGATGAAAATGGAAATACACCAACAGACATTGATAGTGTGGGTGATAACGATCCGAATAATGATACGGTTGTAGATGACGAAACTGGTAACGCAGGTGGTGACGAAGATGATAGTGATATTGCCATAATTGAAGTAGGTTGCAGTAACGATGCCGGCGATGTTCCACAAACTCCTTTAGTAATTTGTTTTAATGATGTTGCTTCATCAACTTCAACAGGCTCTAACTTACAACCAGGTGCAGGTTTATTTTATGCTTTGCACGATGCAGCTAATGCGGTTGGCAATATATTAGAAGTTAATCAAACAGGAAGCTTCACAAATAATGGAACCTATGTTTATAATACACAATATTATATATCGCCAGTTGCAGCAGCCAATGTAAATGGTGCTCCAGATTTGACTGATCCTTGTTTAGATGTTACCTTACCTGGAACTCCGGTAGTTTTTCTTGCGCCGGTTGAAGGCATTGTAACGGAAACCACTTGTGATGATGTTTCTGGTACAACAACTGTTAGTTATTCATTTTCTGGTGGTTTACCAGCTTTTAATGGCTCATCATTTACTATTTCGGGCAGTGATAGTGGTAGTGCAGGCAATGGTGAAACCTTAACAATTACCTTTTCTGAAGGTGCTGGTAATTACACAATTTCAGCTGCTGATGGCAACGGATGCAGTGCAGATATAACAGGTGCATATAACTGCGATGGTTGTAATAATGCTCCAGGTACACCAAATGCAGCGCAATTTGTTTGTTCTGGCGGAAGTGTAAACGGTTATGTTAGTGATCCTCTTATCGACAGAGGTGGAATTACATATGCCTTGCACGATGGTTCAACTTCGGTTGGTACTATATATGGTGTAAGTTCTAATAGTCAATTTATTAATGATGGTTCTTATCCAACCAATACTCAATTATATATTAGTTCAATAGTTGGTCCAGATAATGATGGTGATGGTGTTCCAGATTTAACTGATCCTTGTACAGTAGTTCAGTTACCAGGTTCTCCGGTTGTTTTCTTAAACCCAATTGAAGGTACAGCTACAACAAGCTGCGATGATGCAACAGGTATAGCTACAGTTACTTATTCTTTCACTGGTGGTTTACCTGAATTTGATGGGTCAGCTTATACCTATACAGGTGCAGATGGTTCTGGTAGTTTAAATATCACTGGTGGAGGTTCTTATAATATTGGTGCTTCAGATGGTGCAGGATGCTCAGGTGTAGTTTCCGGTTCATATACTTGTGAGCCAGAAGTGTTTGATTTAGCTTTAATCAAAGAAATTGCTGCTGGTCAAACTACACCAATTTATCCTGGTGATGATGTAACTTTTACAATTACAGTTACCAATCAAGGAACAGTATCTGCTTCTAACTTTACCATTACAGATTATATTCCAACAGGAATGAGTTTGAATGATACTGACTGGACTGCCTCAGGTGTCAATGCAACCATAACAATGGCTGGTCCATTAGCACCGGGTGCAAGTACTTCGGTTGATATTACTTTAACGGTTACTTCAACTACTGCCGGCGACTTGGTAAACTTTGCAGAAATTTCAAGTGCTACTGGTGTTACGCCAGGAGGTACAACAATAACTGATATTGACAGCACACCAGATAATATTGCAGGTAACGATTCGGGTGGTTTACCAAATTCGCCTTCTGATAATTCAATTGGAGGTAACGGAACGGGTACACCTGGCATAGGCGTTGGCGAAACTGATGAAGATGATCACGATCCAGCCTTAATTTCAGTTGATATCTTTGATTTAGCCATTGCTAAAGATTTAGCACCAGGTACACCATCAACTTTGTTACCAGGCGATAATGTAACTTTTGTAGTAACAGTAACTAACGAAGGTACGGTAGCTGCTCAAAATATCGATTTGGTTGATTATGTTCCTGCTGGTTTAACTTTAAATGACGCGGCTTGGACTTTACAGGCAGATGGTACAGCAACTAACACAATTCCAGGTCCTATAGCAGCTGGTGGTTCTGCCTCAGTAAATATTACCTTTACTATTGATGCTGGTTTCTCAGGTCAAATTAGAAACGTTGTAGAGATTGCTGGTGCGGAAGATACCAATGGCAATACACCAGATGATATTGATAGCACACCAGGTAACGGTGATAACAATGAAGATGATGTTGATGATGAAATTATTAATATAGCCGTTTTTGATTTAGCTTTAACTAAAGTAGTTGCAGCTGGTCAGGCTTCGTTATTTGTACCGGGCGACGATGTAACTTTTACCATTACCGTTTATAATCAAGGTACAGTTGATGCATTTAATGTTCAAATTATCGATCATATTCCGGCTGATTTAAGTTTAAATGATGCTGGATGGGTTGCTGGCGCAGGTAATACGGCTACTGCTAGCATACCAGGTCCTGTAGCGGCTGGAAGCAGTGCTACTATAAATATCACTTTAACGGTTAATACTTCTACACCGGGTGATTTAACCAACTTTGCCGAAATTACTTCAGCACAAGATCCAAATGGTAATACTCCAACAGATGTTGATAGTACTGGTGATACTGATCCAGGCAACGATACCATAGTTGATAATGAAATAAACAACGGTGGTGGCGATGAAGATGATAGTGATATTGCCGTAATTGCAGTAGGTTGCAGCAACGATGCTGGCGATGTACCTCAATCTCCGGTAGCCTTATGCGCCGGTCAAAGTACAACCGTTACCTCAACAGGTAGTAGTTTAGCTGATGGTGCTGGTTTGTTTTATGCCTTACACGATGCAGCGAATGCAGTTGGTAATATTATTGCGGTTAATCAAACGGGTACATTTGTAAACGATGGAACGTATACTTACGGAGTACAATATTACATTTCCCCAGTAGCCGCACAAGTGGTTAGTGGTGCTCCTGATTTAACTGATCCTTGTTTAGACGTTACCTTACCTGGTACACCAGTAATTTTCTATGCTCCTGTTGTAATTACTCCGGGTGCAGTAAATTGTGATATGGTTACAGGCGAATATACTGCTTCATTTACCATCTCTGGTGGTTCTGGCAGCTACACCATTTCTGGTGATTACAGTGGAACAACTACCGGTGGTGGTTTTACCTTTGTTGATAATGGTGATGGCAATATTAGTTTAAATGTTGTAGATGGTGCTGGTTGCACTGCCGACTATAATACTACTTATATGTGTATGGGTTGCGATAACGATCCAGGTATATTACAACCATTTAATGAGCCAATTTGTTTTGGAGATTCATACGGTTTTAGTGCTGTTGGAGCTTCGGCACAATCTGGTGCAGTATTATATTATGTATTAACTGATAATGCTGGAGGAATTGGAACCATATATGAAGCAAACAGTACCGGTGTATTTACCCACGATGGTATACCTGCTTATCCAACTAATACTCAACTATACGTATATTCTGTAGTGGGTGTACCGGGTGCTATGGGTATTCCAAATTTATCTGATCCTTGCACTGTAATTTCAAATCCGCCGGCAGCAGTTGGTTTCCTTGATCCTGTTGTAATTAATCATAATTATATTTGTGATAATTCTGTTGGTGAAATAGTTATTACCTTTGATATTGCAGGTGGTGGTCCGGCGTTCCCGGGTTCAGGTCATACTTATACGGTTACCGGTTCTTACAATGGGGTGGTATCACCAGGTCAGGTAATTACTGTTGGACCTTTAAGTGATGGAGAATCTTATAATATTAATGTAGTTTCTGATGGTAAAAGCTGCTCGGCTTCTTATGTTAGTCCTCCACTACAGTGCGATAAATTGCCTGTTGAGTTAATGAGTTTTGACGGTGAAGTACAACAAAGTGGTAACTATTTAAAATGGATAACCGCTTCCGAAATTAATAATGATTACTTTATAATGGAGCGATCAAACGATGGTGGACAAACCTATGTTAAAATTGGTGGTGCTATTAAAGGTGCTGGAACTACTCCAAATCAAAATAAGTATAATTTATTAGATAGAGAAGCTCCTTCCGGAACTAGTATTTATAAATTAAGTCAAACTGATTTTGATGGTACTACAGAAGTTATTGGTGTTGTTGAATTAACCAGAGGTGAGGCAACTTTAGCTATTATAGATATCTTTCCGATACCGGTTGACAATTTGATGAATGTTCAAATTTCGAGTAATACTGATAATGAAGTAAATGTTACTATCACTGATATGTTAGGTAGAACTATATACAGTGAGCTACAGGATGTAAATATGGATTTAAATGAATTACAAATTTCTACAAATTCGTTTGCATCGGGTGTTTACTTCTTAAGCATTGAAAGTTCAGATTATCTGGTAACTCAAAAATTTGTTAAAGAGTAAATCAGCTTTTTATAAAAGAATATTGAAGACCGGAGGACATTGTTCTCCGGTTTTTTTTGTTTTATAAGCGGTCAACATTTCATAATCATATTCAATTTACTACAATAAATACTAACTACGAAAAACTAAACCTTGCAAACTAGCCCCGATTGCAGTGGTTATACTATTTTTGCGAAGGCTTTGCAGCACCAGCAAAATAGTATTTGAACGGAAAGCGGGTACAAAACTCACCACGAGCTCCCCATGTTTCGCTTCAAATAAAAAATCAACTACTTTATAGGTTCACTAAATTTGTAAAAAATTGTGTTGGCTAGGCTGCTTATTAGGATAAAAATCTTGTCTTAATACAAACAAAATCAATATAATTGTTTGTAAACAGATTAAAAGCCATCTTTTTGAACCAATTTACATATATTTGTGGTTCTATTTTTATAGTTAACCATGTTAAACATAATTTTATTTGGACCACCAGGAAGTGGCAAGGGCACCCAAGCTGAAAATTTAGTAGAGAAATATAATCTTAAGCATATTTCAACAGGTGATTTATTGCGTGAAGAAAAGGCAAAAGAAACTCCTTTAGGTTTAGAAGCTAAAAAATTTATGGATCAAGGTTTATTGGTACCTGATGAAGTCGTTATTGGTATGATAAGCAGTAAATTAGATGAGCAAGCCGATAAAGTAAAAGGATTTATTTTTGATGGCTTTCCAAGAACTGTTGACCAGGCAGAAGCCTTAGATAAACTGTTAGATTTTAAAGAAATTACAATTGCTCAGGTGCTGGCACTAAATGTTTCTGAAGAGGAGTTAGTGAAACGTATTTTAAACAGAGGCAAAACTTCTGGCAGAGCTGATGATATGGATGAAGCCACTATTAGACAGCGTGTTACCGAATATGAAAATAAAACCGCACCAGTAGCCGATTATTATGGCAAACAAAATAAGTTAATTAGAATACCGGGTGAAGGAAGTATAGAATTAACATTTAACTTATTGGTCGATAAAATTTCAACTATTAAGTAAGCTATTAGAAAAACGTGTATTTTTAAATACCCCTTAAACCATCTTTTTTGGAAAATCAAAATTTTGTTGATTACGTTAAAATCAATTGCCGATCGGGTAATGGAGGAGCAGGTTCTAAACATTTTAGAAGAGAAAAATTTATACCTAAAGGTGGACCGGATGGTGGAGATGGTGGAAGAGGCGGACATATTATATTAAAGGGCAATAAGCAATTGTGGACTTTATTGCATCTTAAATTTAAAAAACATATTAAAGCCGGACACGGAGGAGATGGCGGTGGTGCCTTAAAAAGTGGGGCAGAAGGGCAAGACATAGTGATAGAAGTGCCGCTTGGTACTGTAGTGAAAGACGCTGAAAACTACGAGATAAAATTTGAAATTACTACACATAATGAAACTTATGTTTTAACGCCAGGTGGCAGAGGTGGCTTAGGTAACAATCATTTTAAAAGTTCAACTAATCAAACACCGCGTTACTCGCAGCCAGGAGAAACAGGTGTTGAAGAATGGAATATTTTAGAATTGAAGCTATTGGCTGATGTTGGTTTAGTCGGCTTGCCGAATGCAGGAAAATCTACCCTTTTGGCTGCTTTAAGTAATGCCAAGCCCAAAATTGCTGATTATGCTTTTACCACGCTGAAACCTAACTTAGGTATAGTAGGTTACCGGGATAACCGGTCTTTTGTAATGGCAGATATACCCGGTATTATTGAAGGAGCCCATGAAGGTAAAGGTTTAGGCTATCGATTTTTAAGGCATATTGAACGGAACTCGAGCCTGTTGTTTATGGTACCCGCAGATGCAGATGATGTGAAGAAAGAGTACGAAGTACTACTGAACGAATGCGAAAAATTTAATCCTGAATTGTTAGACAAAAACCGCATATTGGCGATAACTAAAACTGATTTAATTGATGATGAAATTAAAAATTGGATAATACCGACCCTACCCAACATTCCTCACATTTTCATTTCATCGGTAACTAATTATAATTTAGTGCAACTAAAAGATTTGATTTGGACATCCATTGTTAGCCATGATGATATTTGAAACGTTCTAATTCTGTTTTTCAATGCTTCAACTTTTCAATAAATAGTTTTCATTTAATTGCTTAACATAAAAATTCTCCTTCTTTCGCATCAATGCTTTTTCTGTTTTGTTTTTATCGCCATAGCCGCACAAGTGTAAAACTCCATGTATCATTACTCGATACAACTCATTAATAAATGACACTTCAAAAGTACGAGCATTGTCTTCTACGCGTTCGATGCTTATAAAAATATCACTTTCTATTGGTTCATCATTTTCTGAATTATCAAAAGTAATAATATCAGTATAGGTATGATGATTTAAATATTGTTGGTTGAGTACCAATAAATAATCATCTGAACAAAAAATATAATTGAGTTGTGTAATGTCATGTTTTTCTTGTTGTGCCACTTCAACAATCCATTGCCTAAGTTTTGTTTTGTGTCTTAGTTGGTAATTAATGGGTGCTTCGTTAAAAAAGAAAATGTTATTATGCATCTCGCTTTCGTTTCTTTTTTTCTTTTTTCTTCTCTTTGCGTTTTTTAAACCAACCTTCTACAAAACTTTCTATCGGTCCTTTTTTCTTTTCTACTTTTTTGGTAGATGATTTTTTAGAAGCATATGGATCACCGGGCTTATCTTTATATAACTCACCGGAAAACGACGGATTGTTTCTGGCTTTCTTTTCGGCTTTCCTTTCTTGGTTCCGCTTTTTTATCTGACCAAAAATATCATCGAAACTGAAACCATCTTCTTCGTCCATGGGGAATTCTGGCTCCGGTTCTGGTAAAAATTGCGTGTATAATTCGCAGCCCATCATTTCCTCTTCAAAATATTCGGAGGTATTAAACGATTGCCCAATATTTTTTGCCCAAGTTGGGTTATCCATAGCACGTTTTAAAAAACCACCCACTACCGGTAAAGCTACCCGCGAACCTTGTCCATTTTGTAAAGTTCTAAAATGTACCCGGCGGTCTTCGCTGCCAACCCATGCCCCGGCAACCAAACCGGGCGTATAGCCAATAAACCAACCATCTCCTTGATCTTGGGTAGTACCGGTTTTACCGGCTATTTCGTTGTTTAAACCAAATTGCCAACGCAAGCGTTGCGCCGTACCTTCGTCTACTACCTTGCGCATCATCACTTGCATCATTTTTACCGTTTTATCATCTAACACTTTTTCTCTGTATTCTTTGGGTTGAGGCTGCCATTTTTTTAATGATTTTCCATCTTGTGTTTTTATTTCTTTTAAAAAAAACGGTTCGGTAACAAAGCCGCCATTGGCAAAGGCGCAATAAGCACTTACCATTTCTAGTGGACTAATATCAGCAGTACCTAAGGTTAAAGAAGGTACTTCTGGCAATTCACTTTTAATACCCATTTTTTGAGCAGTATACACAACATCAGCAATACCGGCTTCAAAAATTACCTGAGCCGCAACGGTATTAACGGAATGCGCCAAAGCACCTTTCAAAGTATAGTAGCCTTCATAAGGATTGTTGCCGGCGTTACGTGGAGTCCAATCTTGCCAATCGGCATAGGTGCGCAATTCGTTAGGGTAGTATTTGCAAGCATCAATGCCTTTGCTTAAAGCCGTAGCATAGGTAAATGGTTTAAAAGTTGAACCGACTTGTCTCGGTGTAGTCACATGATCTTCTTGAAAAGTTTGAATGTCAATACCCCCCACCCATGCTTTAACTTCTCCCGTTTCTGGTTCCATGGCTACAAAACCTGTATTGAGTAATTGTAAATAATGAATGATCGAATCTTGTGGAGTCATCATTTTTTCTTCGTAGCCTTTCCATGTGAACACCCGCATTTTAAACTTTCTATCTGTAAAAACGGTTTCTGTTTCAGCAAACGATTTGCCGCCATTTTTCATACTTTGATAACGTTCACTCCTTTTCCAAGCCGATTCAATAGCAGTGCTATGCTCGGTGTTAAAAGCTTGCCGGTTGGGCCAATCAGCTATCATCGCTTCATTTAATTTAGGTAGATGCGCATACACCGCCTCCTGCGCATAATTTTGTAAATCAGCATCTATTGTGGTATAAATTTTCAACCCATCGGTAAAAATATTGTGCTTTTGTCCATTAGTCATCGGGTTGTTGTCTGTCCAATCTTTTAATTGTTTTTTTAAGATGGCTCTAAAGTGCGGGGCTAATTCTTCTTGGGAAGTTTTACGATTATACATTAACTCTAAAGGAGCTTCTTGCGCTTGCTTAGTTTTAAAATTACTGATGTAGCCGTTTTGATTCATTAAAGCCAATACCGTATTTCGCCGCTCTCTTGATCGTTCAGGATTTACTCTCGGGCTGTAATATGTGGTTGCCTTTAACATACCGACTAAAGTGGCGGCTTCTTGCAAATTTAAGTCAGCCGGTTTTTTACTGAAAAACCGGTTAGATGCTGTGCCGATACCAAATGCCAATTCGCCAAAAGGTACGGTGTTGAGATACAGCGCAATAATATCTTCTTTATCGTAAATTTTTTCTAAGCGAACGGCAACAATTGCTTCTTTAATTTTGTTAACCGGCATGGTTAAAAAAGAAAAATTTTGTCGCTTATATAAATTTTTAATAGCTTGCTGACTAATGGTACTTCCACCACCGGAAGTTTTGTTTCGCAACAAAATACTTTTAATCATTACCCGGATGTAGCTGAGGGCATCAAAACCTTGGTGTTTAAAAAAACGACGATCTTCGGTAGCGACCAAAGCGTTGATTACATATTCTGAAATATCGTCAAACTTTACAAAGCTGCGGTTTTCTATATAGTATTTACCGAGTAAGCTACCGTTGCTGGCGTATACTTCTGAGGCGAGTGGCACCTTTTTTTTCTTTAGATCCGCTTGTGTCGGTAACTCGCCAAAGGCACCAAAATAAATTGTTACAAATAAGATAAACACCAACATTACACCTGCCATAAATAGCATCAGTAAACGAAACAACCATTTTTTAAAACCTGATTGTTCTGTTGGTGTATTATTATTGTAGTTACTTTGACTTGCCTTTGCCATTTTGTTATAACGCTAATTGGTTTTTAAATGATATAATTAGGATAGACTTTATATTTCGGATTTAATTTTTGGCGGATAGTTTAAAATCTCTATAAGCCTTTAGTGTATTGTTTGAAGGCAAAGTTAGGGTTTTAAATCAAGGATATCAGAATTATAAATATAGTTAACTAATTATGCATTTTTATGTAGAAGTGAAACGGTCTACTTGAAGAAAATTTTGGTTATGTTTTCAGCTCAAATCTTTTGTTTCAGGTCGCAAAAATTGCGTCATTTGCATTAGGTCGCAAAAATTGCGACCTCTACACCATTCTATCGATTGCCTTATATTACATTGAATGTTTTTTGTAACACCTTCTTGCAATTCGACATTCATTATTCGTTAATCGATATTCGGTATTCATTAAATAATCATACAAAAATATTGAATATCGAACACCGAATTTTGAATAATGAATTTTTCGATTCGAGTGTTTTTAAATAGAAACGTATTCTTACTCGGTATAAAAATCTTTTGTTTCAGGTCGCAAAAATTGCGACCTCTACCGTAATTCAATCTAATTGCATATCGAGGCGATGTTTCAAAGTGCAGCTTTTGGGAACGATATCGAATTATCTAATTCGCCATTTCCGACATAAACTTAACCCGAATCAACTGTATATCTTCTAACTCAAAATCTTCGGTACCTAATTCTGCTAAGGCATCATCTAACGAATCGGTTTCTGCCTCTTTGAAGTAGTCATAAATTTCTTGTTGCTGCCACTCATCTAACACTTCATTAATATAATAGTCAATATTAACTTTGGTACCCGATGAAACGATGGTTTCAATTTCCAACAACAAATCTTTCATTTCGAGATTTTTGTTATCGGCAATGGTCGGTAAGGGAATTTTTTTATCGATATTGGTAATAATATATACTTTTAAACCAGATTTGTTAACAACCGATTTTACCACAAAGTCTTCTGCTCGTTCAATATCATTATCTTCTACATATTTTTTAATTAGGCTGGCAAATTTTAAGCCATAGCGAGTTGCCTTACCTTTACTAACTCCGGTAATATTGGCAAACTCTTCAATTTTAATTGGATATTGAGTTGCCATATCTTCCAAAGAAGGATCTTGAAATACTACAAACGGTGGCACTTTGTTTTCTTTGGCTACTTGCTTGCGTAAATCTTTTAACATTTTTAGCAATAGATTATCTAAAGCACCCGATTTTGTGGTGACAGCACCGCCACCACCTTTACCATACTCATGGTTAATCGCTAATTTTATGGAGACTGGTTTTTTGATAAATTTTCGTCCTTCATCTGTTAATTTTAAGATGCCATAATTCTCAATTTCTTTGTAAATAAAATTGTTGAGCATGGCTTGGCGAATAACGCTATTCCAATGAATTTTATCATGTGCTACGCCTTTCCCAAAAAATTCAGTTTTATCGTGTTTAAAGGCGATAATTTCTTGTGCTTTTGCTCCAATTAACAAATTAATAATGTAAGGCAATTTGAAATTCTCATCTAAATCTCCAATGGCTTTTAAAGCTAGTAGAATATCGTCTTTCCCTTCAATTTTTTCTTTTGGGTTTTTACAGTTGTCACACATATTTTCGCACTTATCTGCCGGGAAATCTTCCCCAAAATAGTGTAACAGAAATTGACGCTTGCATTCGGCGGTTTCTGCATAACCCACTACTTCCATTATGTGTTGTGCGCCTACTTCGCGTTCGGCAACCGGTTTGTCGCGCATCAGTTTTTCTAACTTCTCAATATCTTTATAGGCAAACAATGCCAAACAATGGGAGTCTAAGCCATCTCTGCCGGCACGTCCGGTTTCTTGATAATAATTTTCTAAACTTTTTGGTATATCATAATGAATTACAAAGCGTACATCCGGCTTATCGATACCCATCCCAAAAGCGATGGTCGCCACAATTACATTCACATCTTCCATAATAAAGGCATCTTGCGTTCTGGTTCGTACTTTCGATTCCATACCGGCATGATAGGCATGCGCATTAATGCCATTAATTTGCAAAACTTCAGCTAATTCCTCCGTGGTTTTACGGTTTAAGCAGTAAATAATACCCGCTTCTTCTTTGTAGTTTTGTATAAACTTTACAATAGTTTTAAAGGCTTCATCTTTGTTTCCTTTCGGCACAATTTCATAAAATAAATTAGACCGGTTGAACGAATCGATGAATACATTGGTGTCGGTTAATTGCAAGTTTTTCGAAATATCGTAACGTACTTTTGGGGTAGCCGTTGCGGTTAAAGCAATTACCGGAATGCTATCGTCAATTTCCTGTATCATATATTTAATACGGCGATATTCTGGTCTGAAATCGTGCCCCCATTCCGAAATACAATGGGCTTCATCAACAGCCACAAAAGAAATAGTGAGCTCTTTGAAAAAATCTATATTTTCTTGTTTCGTTAATGTTTCTGGCGCTACAAACAACAACTTGGTTAAGCCTTCATTTAAATCAGACTTTACTTTTTTTAGTTGTGTTTTATTTAAGGAAGAATTCATAAAATGAGCTATCTCATCATTATTACTGTAAGACCGTACCAAATCTACCTGATTTTTCATGAGCGCAATTAAGGGGGAGATAATAATTGCTGTTCCCTCAGAAATAATAGCCGGTAATTGATAACACAACGATTTTCCACCGCCGGTTGGCATAATTACTAGCGTATCTTTCCCATCCATTACGCTTTGTATAATTTCCTCTTGACGACCTTTGAAGCCATCGAACCCAAAATATTTATTTAAAGACTCTTTTAAATTTAGCTTTTCAACTACTGAAGACATTGTTCTTTTTAAATTATAAATTATTATTGTTTTACTTTACTTAAATGATTAAGTTTAGCCGTTTAAATTTAATAAAAAAATATTAAATACAAGTTTGAGACCTAAAATTAGTCAAATAGTATCGGATACTTTTTCGAATGAAGCCGAAGCTATTGCTAACTTAAAAAAAATAATTGACACTAACCTAATTAACGCGATTATTTCTATATACGGATGTACGGGCAGAGTTGTTATAAGTGGTATTGGTAAGAGTGCTTTAGTCGCCAAAAAGATAGTAGCCACCTTTAATTCAACCGGAACGCAAGCTGTTTTTTTACATACAGCCGATGCTTTGCATGGCGATGTAGGTGTAGTGAATAAAGCGGACATTATACTATTATTATCAAAAAGTGGCAACACGCCAGAGTTGAAAGTGTTAGTGCCCATCTTAAAAAATAATGGCAACACTCTAATTGGTATTACCGGAAACCCGAATGGCTTTTTACATCAAGCGGTTGATTTTAGTATTCTTTTTGAAATGGAACACGAAGCCTGCCCCATTAATTTAGCACCCACTACCAGCACTACTATTCAAATGGTTATTGGCGATGCTATTGCCAATGCCTTGCTTCAGTTGCGTGGTTTTAGTCCTGATGATTTTTTAAGGTTTCATCCTGCAGGTTCATTAGGCAAACAATTATATTTAAAAGTAGCAGACATTATGTTAGCAGATGATTTACCTGTTGTAGATAGTCAAAGTCCGTTAAAAGAGGTTATTATTGAAATGTCTTCTAAACGAATGGGTGCCGTTGCAGTACTCAACCAACAACAACAGGTAGCCGGTATTGTTACCGATGGAGATTTACGTAGAATGTTAGAAAGTCATACCAATATTGAACCAATTGTTGCCGCAGATATTATGAGCCTACATCCTAAAACCGTTGAACCTTCTTTATTAGCAGTTGAAGCGATGCAACTGTTACAACAGCATCAAATACAACAATTGTTGGTAGTAGAAAACTTACTGTTGAAAGGCATGGTGCATTGGCAAGATTTGTTGGGGGCAGGGATTGTTTGAGCGGACAAATACAATTATTAGGGCTTGTAAATGCAATTTTTTAACTGTATATTCGAATAATGGAAGTGTTACTTAATAAAGAATTAGAAAATTTTGTGAATAGCAAAGTTCAGTCAGGAGATTATAATAACACCAATGAAGTAATGGAAAAAGCCTTGCTGCTTCTGTTAGAACAAGAGCACAAAAAAGAGCGATTAAAAGAAGCCTTGCAAGCCGGTTATGATGATTATAAAAATGGAAGGACGGTAAAAAAAACGGCTCACGAAATTTTACAGGAAGTTATTGAAACACGCGAAAAGATTTAATCCCAAAATTAATTTAAAGATAAGTGGAATTCATTCTTTCAAAATTGGCTTATATATATATATTTCTAATATTTTCAACTACACTATGGATACTTGGGGGGAACGACACGCATTTAAGTATCAAAAATATATTGATGATGCTTTAGATAAAATCGCGGAAAACCCTGTACGGATTGAAAGTAAAAATGCAAATGAGTATTTCTCTGATGCTCGTTCTTTAAAAGTTCAAAAGCATATTATTTTTTATGTTGTAAAAAATGAACAAATCGTCATATTAAGAGTATTACATCAATCAATGAAAATAGATAAGCATTTTGATTTTTAAACAAGAACAAATACGCTCCAACTCCTCGCAATAAGCCCCCAATTTTCCCGTTTTACAAGCTGAACAAAACAACAATTGACCGCAAAGGCTTGCATCGTTGAATCTATTGATAAATCCACCCTTAAACATTGTATAGCATTTGGTGTCACATTCACCATAGTTTCCTTTATTTTTGTGATATGATAAAAATTCGTGCTGCGTTAAGTGTTTGGGCTTTCATTTTCCTGTGGGGAAGTGTCAACACCAACGCTCAACAAAACATTTTTGATACTGATTCCGTTAAAGCCTACCGCAATGCCGTTGACTATTTTGAGCAAGGCAACTTTAATCAGGCAATGTTGTATTTTGATGATTTTATTCATCAACAAAACAAATACAAATCAGCCAATCACTATGCCAACGCTTTAGAGGATGCGCATTTTTACTCCGCCGTCTCCTCTAAAAAATTAGATAATGGCGATGCTCGTTTAAAGTTACAGCAATATGTGGAGTTGTATCCCGATGGAGCCAACGCCAGCCTCGCCTATTTTCATTTGGGCGATATGGAATACCGCATCAAACGCTATCGTGAAGCCATCAATGCCTTTCAAAAAGTAGACCCGGGTTTATTAGAATATGATGACTTAGTGAACTATCGTTTTCAAATTGCGTACTCCTTTTTTGCCAATAAAGAGTTTGACAAAGCCCTCCGCCTGTTTAAAGAATTTAAAGATGTAGAAGATAAATACTATCATCAATCCAATTATTATTATGCCTTTATTACCTATTTAAATAAAGATTATGATACGGCTTTACAAAGTTTTCAACGGGTAGATGCCAACCGTTTGTACAAAAATGTAGCGCCGTATTACATCACTTATATTTATTATCAACAAGGCAAGTATGATGAGCTGCTAAAATATGCCGAGCCCAAAGCCGCCAATAGCAGCATTAAATACAATCGGGAGATCAACCAGCTTATCGGGCAAACCCATTTTACAGCAGGCAGATACGACAAAGCATTGCCTTATTTAGATAGATATGTGAGCAAAACGGCTAAGGTTAGAAAAGAAGATATTTATCAATTAGCCTTTACGCAATATCAGGTGGGACAATATGGGGCAGCCATTCGCAACTTTGAAGAGTTGACTATTCTCGATGAAGAAATTGCCCAAGTTGCTTTATACTCGCTCGCAGATTGCTATTTAAAAACCAATCAAAAAGAAAAAGCGCGTAATGCTTATTCGGCTGCGAGTTTAATGAATTATGATTTGGAGATTCAGGAAATTGCTTTGCTCAATTATGGAAAGTTGTCTTATGAAGTGGGCTATCATAACGATGCTATTAAAACCTTTAATGCATTTATTGAGCAATACCCGCAAAGCCCCATGAAAAGTGAAGCGCAAACTTTATTAAGTCAGGTTTTTGAGAGTACTAATAATTATAAAGAAGCCCTCAAAATTTTAGATGGGCTTGGTGAGTTGTCGAATCAACTAAAAACATCTTACCAAAAAATGGCATATTTGCGCGGTTTAGAATTACACAAAGCCAATAACTTACAACAGGCTTTTAAATACTTCGATTTATCGGACAATTACCCAATGAACAACGATTTGGTGAGCTTAAGCGATTTTTGGAAAGCCGACATTTTATTTAGAAACAATAAATACAGAGGTGCCAGAAATTTGTTTAATCAATATTTAAGTAATCCGCCGGTCTCCGACTTGTCTGCCAACGCTTCACCGGCAATTGCGAATTACTCCTTGGGGTATACCTTTTTTAAAGAAGAGAATTACGGGCAAGCCAAAAAATATTTTAAGCAAGCAGCACGGGCATTTTCAAGCAACCCGGCTTACGATAAATTATATGGCGATGCGTTGCTACGCATTGGCGATTGTGCCTTTATGAGCAAAGATTACAAATCGGCACAAACCAATTATCAACAAGTATATTCGGGCAACTTACCCGGGGCAGATTATGCCACTTTTCAAAAAGCTATTATAACGGGTTTAAATGGAAAAGATATAGCAAAAATTGATGAATTGCGTTTGTTGATTACCGATTTTCCAAAGTCGATTTATGTAGACGATGCTGCTTTTGAAATTGGCGATGCTTATTTAAATGCCGGCGATTATGCCAATGCTACCAAAACGTTTCAAAACATCACGACCAAATATGCTAAGAGTGTCTTTGCCAAAAAAGCCTTGTTAAAACTCGGTTTAATCAGTTACAATTTAGATAGAAATGAACAAGCCATGAGTTACTACAAACAAGTGGTCAACAAATATCCAAATACGGTCGAATCAAAAGAAGCCCTTGCCGCCATTCAAAATATTTACATTGATATGGGCGACCCGGGTGGCTACATTGCTTACATTAAAAAAGGTAAGTTCATTAATATTTCGGATGCAGTGGAAGATTCGATTACTTACTTGGCAGCCGAATCGAAATATGCGGAAGGCAACTGCGGTTTGTCCATCGGCAAGTTTACTGATTATCTGTTAAAATTCAGACGAGGCAACTTTGTTTTGCCTGCCCGTTTTTACCGGGGCGAATGTCACAACCAGGAAGGCAATTATGAATTAGCACTCGAAGATTACGATTATGTAATTCAACAACCGGTGAACATATATACCGAACAGGCACTTAGCAGAGGCACCGAAATTGCCTACAACATTGTAAGAGATTATGAAAAATCTTATCAATATTTTAAACTATTATATGAAAACGGCACAACTATGGATAATTTATCCGAAGGGTTGCGCGGCATTGTAAAAACCGCTTATTATGCCGATAAGCCCGGCGAGTTTGATCGCTATTCTAAACGCTTGCTCAACGAAGATTTTGTGACCAATGATGATAAAGCCACGGTCTTTTTCTTTAGAGGCAAAATTGCTTTCGATAAAAAAGATTTTACCAAAGCCAATTACGAATTTAAAAACCTATTCGATTTTGCCAATGATGAAAAAGCTGCCGAAGCCAAATATCTGATCGCCCGTATGCAATTTCAAGAAAAAGATTTTGCGCAATCGAAAGCTACTTGTTTTGAGTTGGCAAACCAATATTCTACCTACGATTATTGGGTAGTCAATTCTTTTTTATTGCTATCCGACATTTATGTAGAAACCGACGAGTTGTTTCAAGCCAAAGCTACTTTAAAAAGTATCATTAGCAATTACGAAGGCGAAGAGTTGTTGGCATTGGCTAATAAAAAGCTGAAACGCATTGAGCAAAAAGAATCGACTAAATCAAAAATTAAAACCGAATTTGATAACGATGGCTACTTAGAGGTAGACACTATAAATAATGAAGAGTAAAACTATGATTTATCATATTTTAAAATATAAAAATTTATTTGAAGCGAAACAGTTGAACACGCAAAAAGTTGGGGTCCCGCTTTCCGCTCAAATGCCATTTTGCCAACGCTGCCATGCCAAACAAAATGGCATAACCGCTGCAATCGGGGCTATGCTTTCAACTTCGCTCCTCCGTACAAGCAATTCTACTTCCGTCACGCTGCAAAATGATGTAAAGGCGCGTAATCAACTAAGCTATGTATCACAACAAAAAAATACAAGCAATTATCATTTCTTATTTAACTTAGTTACTTTAATTTTACTACTACTTCAATTCAACCTACAAGCACAAACCAATGTTGAAACAACTGACACCACCGGCTTATTAACTCCCGAACAAATTGATGTAATCAAGCCTTACGAGCCGGTATTAGCCAAAGCCAAGCGCATTAATGTACAAGCCAATGTGCCCAAAAAACCGGCACAACAACAGCGGGGAGCACAAACCTATTACAACCCACCAAAATCAATTAACACTACTTTTGAGCCGCCCTCTTTAAAAGCCTTAGCCGCCAAAAAACAAGCGGTTGACCCAGTAAAACATGTTTGGCTAAAAGCAGGTTATGGTTTCAGAGCAAATCCCTTAGTTGATTTTTCAGCAAGCACCGGTTTGTCCGATCAAGTGAATGCCGGCATTCAATTAAAATACGATGCCGCACAAGGCAGTTTAGAAAATCAGCAACATCAACACATTATGGGTAGAGCTTTTGGTCGCTTTGTGGGTAATAATGTCAATATTGAATCTACGCTGCAGTACCACAATAATACACATCATTATTATGGTTATAACCATCTTGAAAATGTAACGTTTGAACCCAACCTCGTAAAACAAAATTCAAAAAAATATGCGGCTACCGCAAAAATTCAAAACAATAGAGAATTAAAAGGCGGCTTAGATTTTTTATTAGGTGGTCGTTTTTCTTTTTTAAATGATTTAGAAACCAATAACAATACACTGATTCATTTAAACGGTTTAGGGAAAAAATATTTACAGAAAAACTTTTTAAAAGCCGCGGCAGACATAACCTTTAGCAATTACAGAATTGATGGTGACAATGGTAACGATTTTTTATTAAACGTTAACCCTGCCTTTTTTCTACAAGCTGCCGGTTTAGAAGTTGGGGCTAACCTCGGCTTGTTGAATGATCAAACTTATCTGTATCCAAAAATAAAAATAGAAAAATATATTATAAAAGATAAAATTGCCTTATACGCCGGTTGGGAAAAATGGGCTCACTTAAATACCTATACCGATTTTTTGGGTTGGAATCCTTTTCTGGCTCAAGCAGTTGATATGCAAAACTCTATAAAAGAAGATCGATATGGCGGCTTAAGAGGTTCTTTAACCGAAAAAGTAACTTTTAATTTAAAAGTTAAACAACAGTTAACAGAAAACAATCCCGTCTTTGTTAGTGATCAGTTTTTCTTACAAAAAAACAATGCGCCTTTCGATACCACCTTTAACAGAATGTCGATTTTCTACGATAGCTTAACTACTTCTTTGGGTATTCATCCGCAAGTGGAATTAACCTTGACAAAACAAATTAGTATAAAAGCCTCTGCAGATATTATTGCGTATGATTTTACCAATGTAAAAGCCTTTCACATCCCTAATTATTTTATACACGGCGGTATAGTTTTAAAGCCCGTTAAAAATTTAAAGGTAGAAGGGCAGGTCAATTGGTCGGATGCGCGTTTGTTGCGTTACGAATTACCCATAGTTGACGGAGCTTATACGCCCGTTAGAGATGCGATTGTTTTAGATATCAATGCAGAAGCCAATTATACAATTAACGATAATTTTGATTTATTTGCAGAAGCCAAGAATTTACTCAATCAAAAATACGATATTTGGAATCAGTATCCGGCTTATGGTTTGCAGTTGCGTGGTGGGGTGGTTGTTAGGTTTTGAAGCTCACAATATAGCGCATTACAAATGCACTGCTCGGTCATCCTCGTTGCAAACGAGGACGATTTGGGGGAAAAACACAGCGAAGTATATAAAGTTGTGAAAAGAAAAAGCAATATGTGCATTCAAATTTTCGTCAGATAAAATTACAATCTAAAGATTAAATAAACATAGTTATTTTGACCTCAATTATACTGAATGTAAATTATTTTATTAAAATAAGACAATCATTATGTTGGTACAATGATTGTCTTACTGTAATTAATACATTAATTTCTTTGATGTTGTATATTGTCATTGGGAAATCCTATCCAAAAGGACATGTATCTTGCCACCAAGGATGACCTGGAAAGATGGCATATGGGCAAGATAATCTTATTGGATAAACACTATAAGGAACTCCAAACTCAATCACATCAACAAAATCTGAATATAAGAACATTTCGTAAAAATGAACAAATAATGATCCTTTTTCATTATCAATTATAGTTCCTTGATCAAATGGATCATCAGGATTTCCTGGCTCAAATAAATTGCATTCTTTGCAGCAGGTACACCAATCTGAGATTACTTCAGTGATTGAACCCTCCTTCACTTTAACTGGAATATAAAAGACATTATTGTTTTGATTAAAAGGACTCATATTTGCTTGCAATATTCTATTTTCTAATTCTTGCTCTCCATATTGTTCAAAATCTCCAATGTCTGGTCCCTCAACTTTAATGTTAGAAAAAGGGTGAAGCCTTTCTTTAAGGTCTGCATATTCATTACAATCAAATTGAACTCCTTCGGACCAGGGCCATATATCTAATAAATCATCATAAAATGTGTTAGATGCACCTCCCGCAGGCCAATTGCACCTTTGATTCCAAGCCTTTACACCATCATCTAGCGAATTACATTCTATAAGTGTCCATAATACATCTACAGTTTGTTCTTCTGCACTGCTATTGTTATTACAAGTTTGGCTGGTTAGCACTATATATAGTATAGGTAAAAATAATATTTTTCTAAAATAATTCATGGTTTAATTTTTTAATTGTTCAAATTAATTTTGGTGTATGGAAGTACTTTAAAATCTAAAGAAAAGACTACTAAATTAACACTGTTTTTTAAATCAGTTAAATAATTACCTTGTATCAGCTTCATATAAATTTTTGAATTCTCCGGTATATTATCAAACAGTTTTTCTGGTATTTTATATCTACCATTATTAGGAAGTATATCATAATTCAATATTCTCTTATTCGATTTCTTATCCAGATACTCAATAACAATACCAGTTAAAGTTTTCCCGTCTGGTTGCCACGTTAATACCGTTTCTGTGGGTGTTACATAATACGGAGTGTTCATTTTAATATCAATTTCTGGTGGAAAATAGAGGTCATAATTTAACTTTTCTTTTTCGTCTACAATAAATGTAATTTTATTGTTTTTCCCATAACAAGGTTCGGCAAATTTTGCTGCCTCGTCATATATCACACTCCGTTTCTCAGGGAAAACAATTTCTTCATTATTAACAAGCAAATTGAGATTTTGATATTTTTCTCTGTTATATGAGTGACTTAGTTTAAAGCGGCCATTTGCTTTATAATGATGTAAAACAAATTGAATATCTTTATCTATATTAAAGATATCTCCAAGTTGCTCTATTTCAGGGGTAAGCAATTCTGCTACGTTGCCTTTTTTAAAGACCTCTTCCTTTTGACACGCATTAAATAAAACTAAAATTAATAAAGCAGATCCCCATAAAAATACAGAAAACCTTAAAAATTTATCCTTCTTAATAAATTTCATTTTTTAAATTTTTTAATTGATTCCCTACCTTTCTATTTAACGAGTGTTGTCGGGAAATAAATTGTCTCAAAATTGGTGTGTTTTATACGTTTCAAAACCTGCAGATTTATTTCAAAGATAAAAGAGGGGGGGGGGGACTTGCAACTTTTTAACATATCTTAAAATAAATTAACAATTTAATTATATTAAGAATAGTTTTTATGTGGGGTTTATGATAAGTTTACAAATTATAGCATTTTAGGCTATCCGTTTAACACCGGACAAAAACC
>CALHDG010000224.1 GCA_938023075.1 uncultured Chitinophagales bacterium | reverse complement strand
GTTCGGTAATGGTTTCATAAAACTGCTTTCTTTTTTGTGCTTCTTCTTTTAATTTTTTCTGCACTTCACTTACAATCATATATGCCGATGGCAATTTCAAAATCTCTTCAATTATGTTTGCGTTTGCTGTAATGTTCATTTTTTACACCCTGTTTTGCACCTTCGAAGATAATAAATTAAAAGTAGAATATCTTGTAGAGCGCATGATATTCTTGCTAAGTAATCTTACTAAAATAAATCTAAAACCATTAACCAACACGTATATTATATGATAATCTTTTTTCAATACAAAGCTAAACCATTAAATATTGGCAACAAAAAAACATAAAGTAAGCAAGAGGAAAACCAAGCAAAGTAAGCAACGCAAATCTGCCTTCAGCAATTTTAAAACAAGTATTCGCAGCTTTGTTAGTAATCCGTTGAACAATATGATTTTCAAGTTTGTTGGCTTAATGTTGTTGTTTTATGCCTGTTGGATTTCGCCGTTTTTTCAAACTCAAATAGTTGAAAATGTAGCCCGGTTTTATGCTTCGGTTAGCGGCGGTATTATTAAATTATTTAATTATCCGGTGTTGATTGTAGGCGATTCATTGGGCTATTCCAATTTTTCTATTAGTATAAAAAATGGTTGTGATGCTATTGAAGCTACCGCAATTTTATTGTGTGGCATATTGGTATATCCGAGCCGTTGGAGGTACAAAGGCATTGGTTTGTTGGCGGGCTTTTCAATTTTGGTCTGCATCAATTTATTTAGAATTATCAGCTTGTTTTTCAATGGTATTTATTTACCCTCCATATTTGAGTTGATGCATACCGGTGTTTGGCAAGTATTGTTTATCGTGTTTCCGGTAGTCATTATTTTTTATTGGATAAATTGGATGAATCAACAGCAATCCATCAACTATTTAACTAAAGAAATGCTATGATAAAAAGAATACTCTTGTTGGTGGCAGTGTATGTGGTGTTGATGTTTTTCGCTAATTGGATTCATTTTCAACAAATACATCATCAATATTTTATTAAAAAGAACAACTATTTGTTTTCCACTTTTGGCAATGGTGGGCAAGTAGAATTTTACGAAGTTCCCAATAACCTACTAAGGCGATATTTGACCTATGATGTGTTAATAAAATTAAGCAGCCAACAACAGCGCAAACGAGCCATTGCAAAAGCACGTAAAGCCGGTGAAACCAGAATAACCTACGAGCCGGTTCAATACGACATTAATACTTGGGCGGTTTATGGTAATTTGTATTTGTTTTTAATGGCATTGGTGATAGCTTTACCCTTACATTGGAAAAAAAGATTATGGGCATTGACAGCCGGTTTTGTTTTATTAGAACTCTTTTTTGCGTTTAAAGTATGGCTTTTGTTATCCTTAAAATTTTCTATTTGGTATGAAAAATTTGAAATTGGCTGGAACAATAATTTTTTGATAGACTTGCTTAATTATGTTTTACTTATCATTACTTATCCTTTTTTTGGGATGCTTTTTATAACCGTAATTTATGCTTTAATTAATTATAAGCAGTTAGAACAGTATTTGCTATTGAAACCTAAACCATTTACCAAAGGAGTATGAAACACTGCGCCATTTTTATAAGTCCTTTTGCCGATAAAACTATTAAACATGAACGAATACGATGTATGAGTGAGTTTGCCCATAAGCAAGGTTATACCATTTCAACATTTATTAAAACTCCTCAACAATTATATCGTTTTAATGACCAACATATTGACTTGCTGATTATCTATTCCTTCAAATCGTTAAGTGAAAATTCCTCAGAAACATTAGCGGTGCTTAAAAAATTATTGGTCTTGCCTTCTTTAAATTTGTATGTATTTAAAAATAAGATGTATGCCAAAGATGCTGATTTACGCATAAGCCATCAGTTTAATATTATCATGGATGTGTTAAGGCTTTTATCTAACATTGAAAGCAAACGGCATCATTGCGAAAAAAATGGTAGGGTTTAAATAGTGATGCTGCTTTAGAGTTTTTTATTATGGTTAGATAAGATGGGCTATGCTTAGCATTAGAGCTTCTAAGCCCAATCCCAAATATCAATACTTGGAGCTTACTTCTTCTTAACTTATGTTTTGGCAGTAGTATTTATTTCATAATAATTTAAATATAAATTATTTATGGAAATTGAAGTACTCAATAAGGTTAATTTAATTCAAAATATAAATCATCCAAGTGAACCTGTTCACTTGTTGTAGTAAAATGGCAATGCTTTTGTTGATACAATGGAACAGGTTCCATTGGAACAGCAATTATTTTACTACCTAAACTTAAGTTCTTAAAACAAAAGAAACCTATTTTGGCTATATAAAGACCTGACAGGTTTTTAAAACCTGTCAGGTCTAAAAACTACTTTTGAAACCATTGACTTTTTAGGCAGCACTTTATTTTACGAGAGGTAAAAATTTTCGAGCATTTATCAATAAAAAATCCGGCAACTCACATAAATGGTAAGTGCCGGATTCTCTTTTTATAGTGAGTAAATCTACTCAGTTAACATCCTTTAAAATTTTTATTTTAGTAGATAATGAAATTCATTGTCTGTAAAACCAACTATTGATAGCTTATTGCTAATTCTGCTGGTCTAATCATGTGTAAAGCACCGGTGGTTAAAATTAACAATGCCAAAATAATTAAACCCCATTGGCTAAGCGTTGGTACATTACCATTAGTACAATTTGCTGGTGATTCGAAAGCACCAATATCTCGCACACCGCTTACTACCATTTCACCATTTTGTGCGTTACCAGCATCAGCCGGGTTACCTGCATTTACAGCAGGACTGGCGCATAGTAGCTCGTGGGTTTGTGTTGGTCCACCATTATTGGCTAATGGAAATAAACCCGGGTCTGTCGCAATCATATCGCTTGGTTGTGTATTAAACATGCCTGCAATTACACCAATAATATTGTATCCATTCGAAACAATATCACCAGACAAGTCATCCGGAGTATTGTTACTTACAATAGTGCTGAGAATAGTAACTGCATTGCTGTTGTTAAATATACCACCGCCACTGGTTGCTGTATTAAAAGCTATAGTAGTTGCATTAATGTTTATCATGCCATCATCATTATTAACACCACCACCTGTTGTAGCACTGGTATTACCCGAAATGGTTGTATAATCCGTATTGGTTGTTCCACCGGCGGTATTTTGTACGCCACCACCTGGTGCTGCAGTTGTAATATTATTTGATATAGTTGAGTAGGTAATGTTGATAGTTCCACCATTGTTGAATACACCGCCACCACCTTGGTCAGCTCCACTTCCATTAGCCGTATTGCCATCTATAGTAACCGTCATAATATTCATAATGCCACTACCATTCCAAACGCCACCACCTTCGGCGGCTGCGGTATTGCCATTTACGGTTCCACCAGTAATATCCATATCACCCGGTCCGGTTATATGAATACCACCACCATTACCCGGCGAACCACCTGTTGTATTGTTATCAATAGTACAATCGGTTATAGTTACCAAAGTTCCAGCACCTGAGTTATCTTCAATACCACCACCGGCACGTACTGAAGTATTGCCTGTAATAGTCGTGTTGGTTACGGTTAAAGTTCCACCTGCATCATTTAAAATACCACCACCAGAACCGGCTGCGCCGTCGGCAACGTTGTTGGTTATCGTACTCATATCAATAATGATAGTTCCACCATTATTGAACACACCGCCACCGCCTTGGTCGGCGCCTGCACCGCTTGCCGTGTTTGCATCTATTATCACATCCGTTACAGTCATTGTTCCAGAACCATTCCATAAACCACCACCTTCGGCTGCGGCTGTATTGCCGTTTACGGTTCCACCGCTAATGTCTAAATCGCCCGGTCCGGTAATGTGAATACCACCACCATTACCCGGCGAACCACCAGTTGTATTGTTATCAATAGTACAATCGGTTATAGTTACCAAAGTTCCAGCACCTGAGTTATCTTCAATACCACCACCGGCACGTACTGAAGTATTGCCGGTAATAGTCGTGTTGGTTACGGTTAAAGTTCCACCTGCATCATTTAAAATTCCTCCACCAGAACCGGCTGCGCCGTCGGCAACGTTGTTAGTTATGGTACTCATATCAATAACAATAGTTCCACCATTATTGAACACACCGCCACCGCCTTGGTCGGCACCTGCGCCGCTTGCCGTGTTTGCATCTATAATTACGTTAGTTACAGTCATTGTTCCCGAACCATTCCATAAACCACCACCTTCGGCTGCGGCTGTATTGCCGTTTACGGTTCCGCCGCTAATGTCTAAATCGCCTGGTCCGGTAATGTGAATACCACCACCATTACCAGGTGAACCACCTGTAAAGTTGTTATCAATTATACAATCGCTTACTACAAATGTAGTACCTGCACCTGAGTTATCTTCAATACCACCACCAGCTCTTACCGAAGTATTGCCTGTAATAGTTGTGTTGGTTACGGTTAAGTTTCCACCAGCATCATTTAAAATACCACCACCAGAACCGGCTGCGCCGTTGGCTACGTTGTTTGTAATTGTACAACCATCTACATTAACGGTACCACCACCGCCAACATTAAATATAGCACCACCACCTTGGTCGGCACCAGCACCTGAAGCTACGTTGGCATCAAAAATAACGTTGGTTACATTACCTACACCGTTGCCATTCCAAAAGCCACCGCCTTCGGCAGCTGCGGTATTACCGATAAATGAACCACCTGTAATATCAATGTCGGTAGGTCCAGTAATATGGATACCACCACCATTACCTGGCGCTGCACCGGTTGTGTTGCTGTCAAACGTACAATCGGTAATTGTTAACATCGTACCTGCACCTGAGTTAGATTCGATACCACCACCTGCACGAGAAGAAGTATTGCCCGTAAAAGTAGTATTGGTTACAGTAAGATTTCCGCCAGTGGCATTTAAGATACCACCACCACTACCAGAAGCACCCGTAGCAGTATTGTTGGTAAAAGTCGAATTTGTTACGGTTACATTTCCGCCAGTGTTGTGTATACCACCACCACCTTCAATGGCAGCAGCACCTGCTGCGGTATTTCCGTCAAATTCTACATTATCTATATTTAAAGTAGTGTTCACGGTTTCGATAGCTCCACCGTTTATTGCTGCTGAACCGTTGGAAAGTGTTAAGCCAACAATGTCAACTTGACCTGCACTTTCAATACTTAAAATACCACTCGCACCACCACCGTCAATTACGGTTGTACCAATACCGTTACCGGTTATGGTTACCGCTACTGGTATGGTTATTGCACCAGAAGTTAATACTATAGGCACACCGTCGGTTGCAGCGTTGAAAATAATATCATCACCTGCCACCGCTATAGTTGCAGCGTCTCGCAACGAACCAGGTCCCGCATCGGCAGATGTAGTTACTGGTATGGTAGCCGCTTGAGTAATGAATGTGATTAAGCATAAGCCTAACGTAAATAAGTACAATAGTTTAAGTTTAACTTTCATAGCTAATATTTTATTTCTTTAAAGATTAATAATCCAGATTAATTAAAATACGTGTATTGGTAGGCTTTTGGATTTATAAGCTTTTTGATAAGATAGTTGTTGTTAAAACTAAAGTAAACATTTATAATGCGATAAGTTTTCACAAATGCCATTTTCAATATCATTCTTTCATGTGCTTATGAAAACTTTCTACGAAAAACCGAAGCCTCTGAAATAGACCCGATTGCAGCGGCATCCTTTTTATGGAGAGCAACGGAATAAAAAGATATAGCGGAAAGCGGGACTGAATTCTCCACGAGTTCAACTGTTTCGCTCAAAAAAACTATTTGAAAAATACATGATTATGCTCATTTTTTTTAAGACTTATTATTCCAATTGATATTCAGGATGCCCCATTTGCCAAAAAGTAAAGGCAAAAACATTGGCTTACGATTTTCTTTTATTAAACCCCGCTTGTTGATCAATTATATATTGTCTTCGGGGAATTTTGCTTAACACCGCATAGGCATAATCACTTAGTTGTTTCAGCCAATTTTGCACCTCCATATCTTCCAGGTCTGTAATTATTCTATTTTTTTTCATAATTTTATATATAGTGCTATTTTTTATTAATCTTATTCCACACGTCGAAAAGACTTGCAGTAGATTTAGACCAATGCAAAAAAACTCATTACCTTTTATATCTGCAAAAAAGAGATAAAGCAATCATAAACAAAGTCGAAACCATAATTTAAAGTGCCATCACATAGACGGATAATTGTATTTTGTTTGTATCAGATTCTTTTATACAGATAGTAAATTTTGATTATACAAAATGGAGTTAATAATACGCATCACCTTTTCAGCTTCTTCAAAACTAACCAACTTCCGGCTTCCCTGTTTTCCTGTTAAAATTTGGGAGGCAATTTCCATGCCCATAAAATATAAATGTGGGCGCTTTAAGGCAGGATTAATCTCTATAGGCTCTACAACACCGCCCTTTTTTTGGAAAGATAATTTAGGTCTCCATTGTAATTTGCCTTGCTCTCCCTCAACAATAAAGTCTCTGGTTTCTTTTTCTACACCTTTATCTACCAGCACGTGATAGCTGCAAGATGCACCCGAAGACAAAATAATAGTAGCCTGAGCTTTTGTTTCAGCATGTAAGTCATCAGGGTAAAATACTTCCGAACGAATATCAACTACTTCACCTACATAAGGTGCTAAATCTATCAATTGAAACATCAGATGACTTGCTACTTCGCGGGTGGGTCCTCCGTCTAATTGAGTATCGATCCAGTCGGTTTTTTGCCAGGCTCTTGGCCAATCAGGATACTGCATCGTAATCTGTATATCCTTAATTTTCCCTAAATGACCTTCAGCTATTATTGCCTTATACTTTTGAAACATAAAGGAAAAACGATCTGGAAAATTGATTGTACATATTTTATTAGTTTTATTAGATAGCTTCACCAATTCAGCAGCCTCTTCAAGCGTTACAGTCAATGGCTTTTCAGCAATCACATGTTTTTGGGCTTTAATAACGGGCTTGGTTATCTCCAAATGTAAACGTGGCGGAACGGCAATATAGACCAATTCAATACTGGGGTCATCAATAATTTGACCAATATCTGTTGTAGCTTTCGCACCGTATTTGGCTGCCAGATGATCTGCTTTTTCCTTGTGAATATCACAAACTATGGATAGTTCAAATTCGGGAAGCATAAACATATTGGCAAATTGATTGCCAATAACACCCGCGCCTATGATGGCGGATTTAATAACTTTCATATATTTATTTTATATTAAATTGTGGACATAATTTCTGTAGGTCTCCAATTTTTTCTTCACTCTTTTACATAATCAATATTTAAGTATAGTAAGTTTTTTATTATAGAATCCTCATTTAATGAATATATCATGGGGTTGCTCCTTCTTCTATTTTGACGTTTAAAATATCATTTATTATTTTTAAATGATGGTTTGTATGCATTTCTAAAAATTTTATCGCCTTATCTAATTTTAAATTCCCAAAATAGGGATGTTTGAAATACTTATCCTTATCAATCAATTCTAATTCTTTTATTTTTACTAGAGCATTTTGACAATCTTTTATCAATGATAATTCATCATATTTTTGGGGGATAACAATTTTAGGAGATTTCCCACGTCCGCGAGGTATTTTTTTTAAGGTAAATACAATAAGTCTCAAAATTTTAAAATTCCACTTATATTTTGAAGGATTTGATTTTTTGAGTGCTTCAATTATGCCATCAATTGTCAGCAGTGCATGTTTAATGTGCCAGCCAATATTTGATTTTGAAATACTTTGATTTGCTATCTGTTGATGGGAAACATTGCTTTCAAGTTGTACTATCAAATTGTTTAATTTTTTCATTTTGGACTATTTTCTATCAAAGCTGAATGATCTATTCTATATTTATTTGCTCAAAAAAAAATCATCGTGCGAAATAACGAATAAGATTCTTTTTATATTTTGAATATCTAAAATATTGGTCGGCTCATTTAAAATAATAAGGTCGGGCTATTGGTTGACAATATTTAAACAACATAACATCAAACGCATTCTTTCTACACTCTCTTTAAAGCACTACAATTTTTGTAATATAATTTTGTACATAAATATCGACTTACTTGGTAGCAACTGCAAACAAATCATAACAAGTTTCAGCAGCTTTTTTAACCGTAAAATCTTCCCACTGAATATGTTTGACTAAATCGTTGTTTTTATGCATCAGTTTTTTGCGGTTAAACCGGTTTAAAATGTCATAAGGTATTTGCAATAGTTGGCGAGGTAGTTTGTGTTGCAGATCAAAAATATCATACTTGGTTATTTCATGTACAGCAGCTTTATTTTTTTCGTAATAGGCATTAATTTCTTCATTACCATAAATGCCTAAAACTTCTACTTGACTAAAACAGGCAGACAATTTTTGCTGTAACTGCTGCCAGGTATATTCTCTAATATGCCAAGGGTTACGGGTAAGCGACATTAAGCGATTAGGTGTAGTTAATATAGCCGTACCTCCTTTTTTGAGTACTCTTGCCATTTCGGCAATCATTAAATCGTCTTCTTCAATATGCTCAATTACTTGAAAACTGACTAAGCTATCAAACTGTTCATTCTCAAATTGCAAGGGTGGAACTTTCATTTGTTGAAATTCAAAATTATTGCCAATTTGATTTAACTGAACACTTGGCGGAAATTTATCTACTGCCGTATAATAGGCGCAGGCATCAATTAACAACGGAATTCCATAACCTTCACCACTGCCCACTTCTAACAACTTTCTATTAACGTATTTTTTGGCAGTATGGTAGGCTACCAAATGCCGCTGGTAAATCACATTATCAGAATAATCAAAGGAAGAAACCCGCTCTGCTGTTTGCATAAATACTTATCGATCAAATAATTCAGCAAATGTATGGTTAAAATGTATAAGTTTGGTAAGATGTAAAATCATTTTTTTTCCTTCTCATTTGAGTATTCTTTAAGAGACTCTGATAGAGAGACGGATCATTATAAAAAAGGCTGCACTTTTATTTAGTACAGCCTTCGTGTTTGTTATTTTTTAAGATTAGATTTTATTCACAATCTTCCATCATTTTCCATAAATCTTCATCTGAATTGAGGGTTTGGGTTGAACCATTTTCTAAGCTTACCTCAATAGGATAATTAATTTTGGAATTTCCTAAGGCATTACCGCCACCAAATGTATCTCGAAGAATCGTGCTGATCACTCGCTTAAATTCTTCATTATTGTTAATGGCCAATTCTCCTCTTTCTTCAAAAGTGACCGAGATGGGATAACTGATTTTAAAACAATCTTCAAAAAAATCAAAGTCTTCAAAATCTTCATCCCAATCAAGGTCTATCCAATTATCACGATCTTTAGTCCATTGCTCAAAACAGGTTTTTAGTGTTTCATAAAGTGCTTCTTCGGTGGCAATTTCTTTGCGCTCTTCCTCTGCGGTGCTTACATTTATTGGAAATTGAAAGGTAAATGCCTGTCTGTTAGTAGAACGAATCAGCGCTGCCATATCATCGCGACTATTTATAGTTGGGTTGGTGCCATCTTCAAAAACTAAGGTAATGGGGTAGTTAATTTGAAAGCAATCAGAAAACAAGCTTAGAAAGTCTAGTTCTTTATCCCAATTAAATTCATCGAAAACATTACCAAAATTCCAATCATCATTTTCTTCGGCTTCTTTATCATCTTCCCAAATGTTTACGCACTTTTCTACATACAGTTTTACCAAGTCTTCTAACGAATTAATTTCGTGTGCCTCTTCTTTTATGGTAATATTAATTGGAAATTCGAAACTAAAAGCTTCTCTACCATTGCCACGCATTAATTCAAATACTTCTTCTTGACTATTGACCACCTGAGTGCTGCCATCTTGCAGAATTAAGGTAATTGGATAATTGACTTCAAAGCAATTCGAGAACAAACTATTGAATTGCTGAGCTCCATCCCAATCAAAGTCGCCCCAATCTCCACCATCATCGTCAACTTTATCATCCCATGCTTCTTTACAGTAGGTATAAATTCTAACTAATTCTTCTTCTGAATGAATAGTTTTCAGGTCTTCTTCTTTAAAAGTAATTTCGATAGGAAATTGCAGAGTAAATTTTTGGAAAGCATCTGATTTAATCCAATCAATAACTTCCTCTTCATCGTTTACCGCTCTTGTAGTTCCATCATGTAGCACTAAGGTAACCGGATAGTTGACTTCAAAACAATCGGAAAAACCAGTAAGCAGATCAAAATTTTTACCCCATTCTTCTTTATCATCTTCATATTCTTCGTAATGTTTTTTACATTTTTTGTACAACTCTTTTAAATCTTTTTCCGATTTTACCTCGAATGTTTTTCCTTCTTTAAAGGTAATTTCTATTGGAAATTGAAAAGTAGGTTTATCAGTTTCTTTATCTTTAAGCAAAATTTCATGAGCCTCTTTATTTTCTATTAGCTGAGTAGTGCGATCAGCAAAAATTACGGTAACCGGATAATTAATTTCAAAGCAATCTTCTTTTTCTGAATATTCTTTGTCATCGTCTACACCATTTTTACAACTGATTACTAAGGCTACTAATTCATCACTATTTTTAATTACCTTAAACTCACCATCGCTCACTTTTGCTTTTACAGGATACTTAAAAACCGGCTCTTTAATTTCCGAATCCCTGTTTTTTTCAAACCACTCCTTCATACTCGTCAACAATTCATTAAAACTGTTGATGCTTTGGGTGCTTTTATCGGCAAAAACAAGCTCAAGTGGATACACAAAATCAAAACAAAGTTTAGACTGGTTACTTTCGGAGGCTTTCATTTCGGTTAGTTGTTTCACCACCGACGATGAGGCAGTTGTTTCAATATCATTTTTGGTTTCATCAATTAAAACCGGTTCTTCTTTTGTACAAGAAGCCAACATGGCAATACAAATGACGAGTGTTAATATGCTTTTGAAAAACTTTGCTAAGTACATGTTTTAAATTTTTAAGTTCAACGAACGTAAAGATAATACAATATTCTTAGAAAAGGTATAAAAATCATCTTTTCAATAAAGTGATTTATACCAAATTGTCCATAACATGTAACACAAATTTCGTTTTATTGTTGGTTATATTTTCGTTAAAAATACTCGCCGTAGCAGCTGGCTATGCTTGCGTTTGAATCTCACCAAAATAAATTCAAAATTTTAGTGTCACTTTTTATAATCAAATTGGTATTACTTTGTTCTACCTGTAATATAAAGAAAAAAGACCGCCTGTTTTAAAAGTCGGTCTTCAATTAATTAGAGCATTAAAGTTAATTTATACCACATAAGTATTAAACCACAGAAAATCCTACGTACTTATCACTATATGGGAAATTGTGATTACTGTTTAAAATGGTTCTTTCGTAACCTCGTAATCTTAAAGTGTAGCCACACTTATTTAGTTTACTGGTGTCTATAGTAAAAGCCTCCGCATCTGGACCAGTTTCGGTAATAGAAGCATTGTTTAAAATGGCAGTTGGTGCATAATTGATTAACCCGCTAGAATCAATTATCTGACTATTGGGTTGAATGTTTAAATTGTAACCCCCATAGTAGGCATCTTTAACTTTTACCTTACCGGTAAATTGTTCACCTTGTGTGTACACTTTACAAACACCACCATCTATTATCATATCTAAATCAAATTCCGCATCTAAAGTGTTGTTTGGCGTGTTATCTGCATTAAAACGTCTGTTATCTAATTGAATTTTAACGGCTTGGCTATGTTGTATACTAGTTGGGTTGGCAATAGGATCATCTTTAGTAAAGCTAACCCGTATGTAAAATTTACCTACAAAACTATGAGAAGCCCAATGTGCTAAAACATCGTTTTCAATTGCCACCAAATTGCCGTTATTATGATTAGCTAAATATGGAAACCAACCTTGCTCATCTTCTAAAGTATGAAAAGTAAATGGATTAAGTGGGTTGGCGTAAGTTATAGTTCGAACATTTTGTTTGAGCGTAACCGGAAAATAATCGATTCCATTTTGCGAGTATTCCACTCTGTATTTTGTTGTACCTGGTGTGCCACTATTATCTATACCGCCTTTAATAACAATGCTGCCACCAAATGGGCGATTGTTACCTCTACCAGAACTACCTGGAAAAGCTAAACCACTACTGGCATCAATTACATCAACTGCCGCATTGCCAATGGAATAAATTAACGAAGTTTGGGTGCTCTTTTTTGGACGTAACTGAACCAAAGTATCCATCCGGTTACCCCAGTTTACTGCTTGCTCTGCATTGCTTGGATCAGGTGGTGTTGCCCACGACAAAATTGCCCGTAAACGAATTACTTGAGGCTGCTCACATTTTTTCAAATATTTTGATAAATCAGTTTTTAACATTACGGCATACATTAAACCTTCGCCGGGTATGCTACTAATGTTGTTTACTTTTACTGAAGTAGTACCCAGGTATTGTTCAAAGTTTCCATTGTTGTTAAAATCAGCAAAAAAGCTAACATATTCTAAACTTCCGTTTGAACATAAATTACCACCATAGCCAAGGGGCTTTTTAATATTGATTACTGCCCCCAAGGTATCTCTTGCAGTATTCATTCCTACCGACACAATTTCTTCATAGCCTACATTAAAATCTTTACTGCTTAAGCCATTGGTTAAGTCATCTATATCAATACCTATATCTTGTAAATTCGTATTTTGTAATTGATTGGTAATAGATGGATTATTGCTGATTATAGATGCGCTCATTAATTGAGCTACCGTTCTACCCGGCGAAACTCCCTGGCTGATGTTGGTTTTAATAAAGTCTTTAAGGTCAATCGCTTTTATTTTAGGTACTGCCGGATTTACCGGAGCTACAGAATCGAGCAAACCTCCTGTTGTATCAATAGCCGGCGGATTTAAAATTTCAGGATCATCCAAAACTGGAATATCAAATTCTGGTAATTCAAAAACTGGTGGTGTCGGTATAAAAAGCACCTTTGGTTTTAATACAGCTTCTGCATCTAACACATTACCATAAGTTGGTATTTGGTTAGCATTTGATGAAGGTACCACATTCCAACTCAACACGGCTCTTAAAGTTACCAATACTTCATTACTGCAAAATTGCTTCTTTTTAGCCACATCAATTTTTTTAGAAACCATATAAGAAATGGGATGCTGGGGACCTGGAGGGTCATCAGAAATATCGTGGGCTCTAAAACTTTCTATACCCAAATCTTGAAAACCATTGCCATCATGATAATCAATAAAAAAGCGGACATACTCCGGTGAACCAGTACTGCATAAATTACCAGAATATCCAGTGCTTTGTTTGATGTTCACCATGGCTTCAACAGTTGATAGTTCCGGGTTATAACCCACACATTCTAATTCCTCCCAACCGGTAATGCCACCTAAGGTTGGAAAGCCTAATGTAAGCAACATATTATCAGCTGTTAAGCTTTGTTGCCGCAGTAAGGTAATTTTTTTGAGTTGCTTTTTAGTAGGTTGTTTAACAAGTTCTTTTGTCATTTTTAAAAATTTAATAGTTAATCAATCAGGTTTGCTTTTACGTTTAAACCTGTTTTTAGGGTGATGAAAACGTTTCATCAATCTTATATCTGTTTTACTGAAAAACATTACCATTAAAATTACTTTCCTTTCATTTTTGTATGCTTTCAATACTTGTTTTTTCTGATAAAAATTATATGCTGAATTACTTTTTTTCGTTATTACAATGATGATCATATCAATTAAAAAATCTTATTAGCTTAGTTGATTATAGTACTTAATAAGTGCTCAAATTAAATTGAATTACGTTCATGATTTAGTATTTTGTACTTTTATAGCCTTGTTTATATTTTATCTAAACTGTTTTAATATGAAAAGTCATCTATTGATACATTTTGTTTGCAGTCTGTTAATATTTGGAGGGTGTTTTCAGGCACTTGCCAATACCTTGCAGGTTAATGACATTAGTTCAAGTAATCCTACTTTTAAATGCTTGGGAGATGCCACTACCTTAAGTGTTGGTGACTATGATACTTACTTATGGAGTACCGGTGAAACCACACCGACCATACGTGTAACCAGACCAGGTTATTACACCGTTATAGTTACCGATGCAAACGGTTGTTCAGGAACTTCAAACAAGTTCAGATTAACCGGCAGGGGGACTGGAGGTTTACGATCAGAAATAGAAGACATATATGGCAACACTATTTTTTGCAAAGGTGAAAGTGTTACCTTAGTTGGAGGAAGAGACCCTTCATTTAGATACCGTTGGAGTACTGGTGACACTTTAAGTTTTATAACTTTAAGTGAAAGTGCTTCCGTTTTTTTGGTCATAATTGCACCTTCTGGTTGCGAGTTAAACCCAAGTGAAGGTGTAAACATTGAAGTTTTTGATGCCACACCACCTAACATCACAGCTGATGGTCCTTTAATTTTTTGTAATGAAAATGATGTAACTACTCTAACAGCCACCTTTGATAATACCTACGATTTTATTTGGAGTACCGGCGAGCGCAGCAGTTCTATTACTTTAGATAATCCCGGCACGTATTATGCAATTAGTAGCAATAGTGTCGGATGCGAAGTGGTCTCTAATTCAATAGTCGTTCAGGCAGTCAATCAAAATATTCCTCAAGTTTCGAGCAATGGCGATTTAATTTTATGTGCCGGTGAAGAACTTACTTTAACAACCCAGTCCATTTCCCCTACCTACCAATGGTCAAATGGTGCTACTGGTACTTCAATTACCGTTACAGAAGGTGGTAATTACAGTTTAAGTTTGGTTGATGCGAACGGTTGCAAATCTGTACCGGCAACTATTGAAGTGCAAAAACCCAACTTAATGATACCGGAGATTTTATTTAACGGTTCTTTAATTTTTTGTGATGGCAGTTCGTTGATATTAAGTGCTAATGTAAATCCCTTTTATATTTGGCAATGGCAAAATGGTTCACATACTTTTGATACCTTAGTTACGCAATCGGGAACGTTTCATATTACCGGTATCGATCAAATGTCGGGCTGCATCGTAAATTCAGATACTATAGAGGTTGCCGTTGGAGAAATTCGAGACCCAGTTATTAGTGTAGTTAGTGGTAGTACTATTTTATGTGAGGGAGATAGTGTCACCTTACAATCTACACCGGCGGCTGCTTATTATTGGTTAGGTCCTGGTACCGATGTGGTAGATAATATTAGCCAACAATTTGTAGTTTATGAAGGAGGCACTTATGACTTAGCTATTGAAAATGATTTTGGATGTGTAGCTGCCGCCGCACCGATAGAAATATTTTTAGATACCTTGGCTAATGAGCCCCAAATTTTAGGACATCGAAATTTTGAAATTAATGTATTTAAAACCTACCACACCGTTACCGCACCAGAAACGGAAGTTGAGTGGACTATAAAAGGAGGCAGTATTGATTTTCCGAACAGAGATACCATTTCAGTTATCTGGACCTCTGCAACTGACTTAGAGTTGTGTGTAGAATATACTTCACCCAAAGGTTGTGTGGTAAAAAAGGTTTGTATTGATGATATGCCGATTCCTGTAGAAGACCATGTTAGCAATTCAATAAGTATTTATCCAAATCCAGTTGACGCTTACCTCAATATTGAAACCCCTAAATGGCATGAAATTGAACGTTTAGGCATTTATGATCAAGCCGGAAAACTCCAGTTTGAGTCCGTTTCATTAGCCAATCCACAAATCAATGTTTCTGCTTTACCCAATGGAATGTATTATGTAATATTTAATATAGAAGGCATAGCCTACTATAAAAAAATATACAAGCAGTAAGTCCATTTGTGTATTTTAATAAAAGTTGTATCTTTGCAATCCTTTCATTAGAAAAGGAAAGATAATTAAATTAAAAAGGTCGAGTGGCCGAGTGGCTAGGCAGGGCTCTGCAAAAGCTCGTACAGCGGTTCAAATCCGCTCTCGACCTCCATTAGTAATTTCAGGACGTTGCAAAACGTCCTTTTTTTATGCCCCAAAGTCGCATAAACATTGAGTGAGGTCCCCTGTTTACGGCACTTATGGCAATTCCATTAAAGTATCAGCAAATTGCAGCGAATTTCATTTTTTCGCCCAAAACACCCCCTATACCGCCCCCTAAGTAAAAAGGGGTGCATTACAGCAGACATTTGATTTAAACTATTAAATTATGGTAACAGTAAGTTTTGTTTTAAAAGATAAGGCAGCACAAGAAAGTTTGGTTTTTGAGGTATGTTAGATTCGATAGTAAACGGGTAAAGTATTCAACAAAAGAAAAAATTAATCCTGACTATTGGCTACAATCAGAGAAAGTAACTAACATTTACCAAGCGCATCTAATCTAAATCCTTACCTTTACCCATTAACATTTTTAGCAAAAGAAGGGCAAGTTACTATTAAAAAAGAACACACTATATTTAATTTTTTTAGAAACGAAACACTAATACTATTTAAAAACGGGCAGCCTGCTATCCGCTCAAATACTGCGGCTATGCTACAAGAGCCAACGCTTCAGGCAGCATAACCGCTACTATCAGGGTTAGACTTGAAACCTCACTCGTGTCTAATAACTTTTCAAATGTTAGGCTTTCGGTTTAAGCGAAGATTTTTTAAAACAGCTGATTACTTTTTTGCAGCTTTTACTTTTACTTTTTTTTACACAATGGACAAAAGCATAATATGAAATTAGCAACCATACAAAGTAAAATCTATAAAATCAGAGCGCAAAAAGTAATGTTAGATTTTGATTTAGCAACACTCTGTAGATGGCAGACACTTTTAAAGTGTCTGACATCTTTACAATAAAAACTTAATTTTGTATCATATGAAATATGAACCAAACCATATTTATCACATTTATAACCAAGGAAATAACAAACAAGTAATTTTTCCAAAAGAAGAAAATTATATTTTTTTCTTGCGAAAAATGAGGAAACATATTTTACCTAATGTAGATTTTTTAGCTTATTGTTTAATGCCAAATCATTTTCATTGGTTAGTTTATGTTAAAGAAATTGGCTGCACTTTTGAGATGTCAGACACTTCAAAAGTGTCTGACATCTCAAAACCATCATTTGAAAACCTCAGAAATATGCAAAACCTTAGCCTTGGAATAAAAAATTGTTTAAGTGGTTATACTAAAGCTATAAATAAACAAGAAAATAGAACAGGAAGCTTGTTTCGTCAAAAAACAAAATCAAAAAGAAATTTTATTGATGGTTTTATAACTGTAAATGATGCTGATTTTTTTGAACACGAAAACGCTTATGCTATTAAGTGTTTTGAATATATTCATCAAAATCCTGTAAAAGCAAATTTGGTTAGCAAAGCAGAAGATTGGATTTACTCTTCAGCTAAAGATTATAAAGGTTTACGAAATGGAAATTTATGCAATAAAAATATGGCGAAAAAACTTTTGAGTTTGTGATACAAATTAAATGAAGAAAATTAAAAAATGGCACTAAAATTTCAAAACTGAATTCTATAAAAAAGTTGGTAGATAAACTGAGAGATGATTTAAATACGGCTGACTTCGTTTTGCTATTTGCCTTTAATGGAGTTGGCAAAACAAGAACTTCCGTTGCATTTAAAAATAGAGGTAAAGCACCTGATACAATCACTAAAGATACTTTGTATTACAATGCCTTCACCGAAGACCTTTTTAGTTGGGAAAATGATAATGACAGGTATTTAAAAATTAATGAATATTCATCCTTTTTTGCTGGTTTTAAAGAATTAGCCTTAGAAGAAAAGATTTTCAGTTTTTTAGAAAACTATGCAAAAATTGACTTTAAAATAGATTACGATACAGAAATGCAAAACTCGAATTGCTGGCAAATCAATATCCTGAAATTAATAAAGCATTCAATGAAATGCTTTTAGCAGATATAAATAAAACAAATCTTATAGGTGGTTTTAAACATCAAACCCAATACCAAAGATGTGTTAAGGCATTAGAGCCATGCAACATCTGTACCATCGAAAACCCACTAATAACCGAACTAAACAAAAAAGTAAATGAAGTTTACCAAGCGCATCTAATCTAAATCCGTACCTTTACCCATTAAGATTTTAAACATAAATGCAAGCCTTAAACCAATACCTGCAAATTGTAAAAACACGCTTACAGTCCGGCATATCCCGTGAACATTCGTACAGGGGCGACTTTGAAAATTTGTTTAGACAAATAGTTACCGATGTAAACATTACCAACGAACCTGCCAACGTTACCGATTGTGGAAACCCGGACTTTGTTTTGACCAAAAAGAATAAAACACCTATACCAATTGGCTATATTGAAGCAAAAGACTTAGGCAAAGATTTAAACAGTAAAAGCTACAAAGAGCAATTTAGCCGCTACAAAAAAGCCTTAGACAATTTGATAATTACGGATTATTTGTGGTTTCAATTTTTTCAAAATGGCGAACTGGTACACGAAATTAGAATAGCCGAAATTATAGACCATCAACTAAAGCCCATACCCGAAAATTTTAGTCAGTTTGAAAACCTGTTACAAAACTTTTGCACCTTTACAGGGCAAACCATCAAATCGGCAAAAAAGCTGGCAGAAATGATGGCAGCTAAAGCCCGTCTGTTTCAAGATATATTAGAAAATGCCATAACCAGCGATGAAGCCACCCAAGAAAACACCACCATACAACAACAATACCGAACCTTTAAGCAGGTACTCATTCACGATTTAAGCCCCAAAGCCTTTGCCGATATTTACGC
>CALHDG010000223.1 GCA_938023075.1 uncultured Chitinophagales bacterium | reverse complement strand
AACATTCCACCAGAGTTAGTTAAAAATGGTTTGCTCTATGTAATAGCTTTAGATGGCAACCAATTAACCGGCAGCATTCCACCGGAGTTTGGCGATATCCAATTTGATGCTTTTACGCTGTTTTTGTTTGATAATAATTTAAGCGGTTGCTTTGATGCTAACCTAATAAAACTATGTGATAATTTTGATGATCTTTATGGCTTTTTGAGCCCTGTAGTTGGCAATAATTTTGATGCCACTTGGGAAGAATTTTGTTTTGAAGGCAAAGGCATTTGCGACACCATAAACCGTTGCCATCCGCAAGATTGGCAAACCCTACAAACCATCTACCAAAACTATGGCGGCAACAACTGGCAAAACACTGCAGGTTGGGACAGCTTAATAGTAAACCAAGACAGCATACCAAATAACTGCAATTTAGAGGAACTATATGGTGTTTCCACCAACATAAACGGCAGAGTAGATTCTATTAATTTATCGGCTAATCAACTTACTGGTAACTTTTACGCAGAATGGCTAAATCTTGATTCGTTGACTTATCTAAATATAGCTAACAATCAACTAAGTGGTTGTTTCGATAGTTTGGCTGTTGAACTTTGCGATCAACTCAACTCACCATATTTTATTTCAGATAATGTAATTGATACAGGCAATAACTTTGAAGCAATTTGGAATTTCTTTTGCACTTACCAGACTTGTGACACCACAAGCACAGGTGTATTTGATTTTATATTACACCAATCTTTAAACTTATTTCCCAACCCAACTGCCAAGTTTATTTATGTTGATGACTTACCTTTTGACATTAATAATCAAAACTATCGAATAATCAACATCAATGGTCAACTTTTAGAGCAGTCAATTTTGGGAAAAGAAAAAATAAACGTCGCCTCCTTAAAAACGGGAACGCATTTTTTAATAGTAACAGACGGTAAAAAAACATACTCAAGCAGGTTTGTTAAAATGTAAAAGCATAGAGCCGCCAGCAAGTAACATGAGCTAAAACACCATGCGGGTTCGGTCGGGATTTCGGGTGACCAGCATCACAGCCACCAAAATTTTATTTCGACAATTTGCCGGAAATAAAATTGAATTGCAAAATAAAATTTTGGTTCAAGGCGGTCGGTTTGTCGGGTTTTAGGCTTCGGCAGTCCGCACAGTGTTTAGCCAAATCGTTACTTGCAAGCTAAAACAAACAACCTTGCAACCAAAAAGCAATAATACACATAATTAAATTATATTCTTTTTATTTTTAAAACATAAATAATAAAATTATGATGTTCAAACTTAGTCTACTTAGCCTAAATTTTTTTATTACCATTAGTTTATTGGCTCAAAACCAATTAATCAGCCCTTTTTCGGGAGATGTTCTACCAAACCAAGCTGCTACAAGTTTTTTACAACAAAAATCAGAGACAGTCAGCGTAAATTATATTAATCTTGATTTAAATATCATTAACAGTTCTTCGAACCTACAATTAACTTTTGATGATAAAAATTATACTGTTAAAAACGATAGTATTGCAAGTCGGGGCTATAAAAACTACAGCTGGTTTGGTACCAATATAGACAACGATGGCTACATCGTTGTTAGTGTTTTGGGAGATGATGTACAAGGCACGCTAAGGAAAGGCAATGAAATTTATCAAATATTAACAACTACAACCAATTTACGAAAAGTTGTAGTAAAAATTGACCAAAGCAAATATCCATTGGAGTATTGTATATTTTCAAACACCAATAAACAAGAACCTACGCAAAGCACAATTATTAATAACACCGATTATTTAAAAACAGCTTTAGATACTGGTTGCCCTATACGCAGTTTAATTATGTACACACCAGCAGCAGAGGCAGACTTGGTAGGTGGCGGCGCAATGGCAACTGATATTGTTAACACCATACAACAAGCTGTTGAAATAACAAATCTTTCATTTCAGAGAAGCGAAATAACCAATTATAATGCTGTTGAAATTGTATTGATACAAAAGTGGAATTATACCGAAAACACTGATATATCTGTAGATAAAAATAACTTTAGAGATGATAACTATGTGAATACATTAAGAACTATATTTGACGCAGACTATTGTACCTTAATTGGACAAGACAGTGATTTTTATGGATGGTGTGGAGTTGCTGACGACAAGGAAGCAGGCTATACCGAAGCATTTTGTGTGGTAGCAAATAACTGTATAACCACAAACTTATCTTTTGCACACGAATTGGGGCATTTGTTGGGCGCAAACCACAATGAAGCTAATGATAATTCACCACCATATCCTTATGGGCATGGTTATATTTATGCCGAAGAGAATTGGCGTACAATTATGAGTTACAACGCAAGCCCTTGTGGCTCTTTTCCTGACCACTGTGTAAGAATTGAATATTGGTCAAATCCAAACGTACTACATCCAATGGACTCTGTGCCTATGGGTACTGTTAGTTTGGAAAATAATGCCAGAGTATTAAGAGACTATAACAATAACTTCGCTCAATTGGAACAGCCGACCTCCTCATTAATTTTAACTAATAGCAACTATGCAACAAATAACAACATTTTATGTAATGTAGAAGTAAAACAAAGCATAAGTACTTCCGGCCTAATTACTATAAACAATGGTGCTCAAATAAGTTTAAAAGCAGGTGAAAGGGTCACCTTAAACAATGGTTTTAAATGTCGCCCAAATTCAAAAGTACATATCTCAAATCAGCAGTTTGAAGACTGTCCTTAGTATTCATCATAAATAAAATATAATATTATGAAAGAATTTATATTGTGGATAAGTATTTTTATGCTTTATAATTGTTCTATAGTTTCAAGCCAATGTCATATTGATGATTGGACAGCTTTAAAAGCACTTTACGAAAGTACAAACGGTGACAATTGGGAAAAAATAGAAGGATGGGAGCAAATAAAAAGTGACACACCACCACTTAATTGCGATTTAAGTAAAATGCATGGTGTTACCCTTGATGAAGACTATGGCGAAAGAGTTGAAGATTTATTTTTGCCAGGTAATAACTTGGTTGGTACTATTCCTGAAGAAATATGCAAACTGAAATTGTTAAAAGATTTTAGTTTAGATATTAACAGGCTTTCAGGAAACATACCAACTTGTCTTGGAAGTTTGACTGAGCTAAATTATCTTGGTTTTGAGTTTAATCAATTAACGGGTAGCATTCCAAAAGAAATTGGCAATTTATGTAATTTGGGTTGGCTTGCACTAAGGTCTAACCAACTAAGCGGTGAGATACCTCCAGAATTAGGCAATCTCAAAAGTATTTATAGACTGATACTTAGTGGGAATGAGCTAACCGGGGAAATTCCACCGGAGTTGGTCAAAAACGGTTACGTCTATGTTTTAGGTTTAGATGCCAACCAGTTAACTGGTAGTATTCCGCCAGAATTTGGCAATATTAATTTTGATTGGTCGACATTATATTTATGGGGTAACAATTTAAGCGGTTGCCACGATGTTAATTTGTTGAATTTATGCGATAATTTTAATAGCCCTTACGGTTTTATTAGCCCTGTTGATGATGAAGAATTTGATGTCACTTGGGAAGAATTTTGTTTTGAAGACAAAGGGATTTGTGATACCACAAAATTAATGCCTTTGGTAGGTACTTTTAATTGCGATTAGTCTTTAACCAATCCCAAAATTGAAGCACCCTATTTTTAAAATAATAACATAATGAATCATAAAACAATTATCATAGACAATAATAAACAAAACTCAACCCGCTTAGAACAATTGATGCGTCAACAAATGCCAGAGCTTCAAATTATTGGCAATGTACAATCACCAAACGAAGGTTTGGAATTGCTCCAAAACCATAAAGCACAATTACTGTTTGTAAACATTGCTGACTTAACTGGTGACCAATTTATGCAATTAAAAACTCTGCAACAAAGGTCGTTTTCAATTATATTTGTTACTCCTGCATTTATGGAGGAAAATTTTAATCAGCTTCCAGACCGGCTGTTTAAAACAAACCAACAGACAAAATTTCAGTTACGTATTGGAAAAACTATCAAATGGATTCCGTTAAACAACATTATTCGTTTTCACGCAAACTCTAACTATACAAAAGTATATTTGACTAATCGAAAAGAAGGTGTTTTAACTTCCAAAACATTAAAATACTATGCAGACAAATTTGACAATGATATTTTCATTCGACCTCATCAATTTCATTTGGTCAACAAAAACTTTGTGGACACCTTCCAAAGTGAAAAAGAAAATCATCTAATTCTCAAAAACGGCATTAAGATTAAAGTAGCTCGTAGAAAAGTTCGTGAAATTAAACAGCATTTGGTTAAACAATAGGCAGCGTGCCAGCAAGTAACAATGTGTAAACAACAT
>CALHDG010000222.1 GCA_938023075.1 uncultured Chitinophagales bacterium | reverse complement strand
CAGGTGCCGATGGCGATTCCGCATCTTGGCTAACCTTTGTTGGCGATGGAGGCACTTATACTTTTAACACCAATGGTTCAGATTTTGATACACAAATAGCGGTATTTACTGATGATGGTGCCGGATGTTTAGCTTGTGAAGCAGGTGATGACGACGGTGGTATAGGCACACAAAGTGCTGTTACAATTGCTACCACTGCTGGTACAACTTATTTTATTGTTGTGGATGGTTTTGGTGCAAATACCGGAAACTGGATACTAAATATTACCGATGGAACAGGTACAGATGGAGAGGGTAATCCATTATTAATTGCATGTCCGAGTGCGCCAGAAGCCTGTCCAAGTGCGGCTCTCTCTTGCACACTAATGGCTCCGGCTTGTAATGCATGCCCCGATCCAGCTTGTGAAACATCAACAGTTATTGATTTAATGACTGGTATGGAATTAAATGCTTCTGAAGAATTTACTGGTGGAGCTGCCCCAGTTATACCAAATTATGATATTTCTACTAATATGGGTACACTTACTCTTCCTATGGGTGGTGATCAAATTTTTGCCGTTTCTGGAGTTACTGGACTGATGTTACCTAATAATATTAGTGAGGTATGCTTAACTATGGACATTAATGTAATATCTGGTGAAATACCATTTTTATTAGAATTTAGAATAGAAAACGGTGTACCTGGTCAACAGCTACAATTTAATACTATGGTTGATGGCTTAGGTATGTGTTCAGTTGGAGGAAACTTAGCAGATGCAGTTCCGGCTGCCGGATTTACTTTTATGAATGGTGCAAGTTATTCGGTAGTGACTGCCATAGCAGATTTCGACGGAACACCCGTTTCAGAAGATCTTGTAGTTGAAATATCTAATATTATGCTAACTGTTTGTGCACCCGATCCTGCTATTTCTGGTTGTACCGATCCGGCATTTGACAATTTTGATCCGAATGCAATATGCGATGACGGAAGCTGTTCAAACGAACCAACTTGCCCAATGTGTGGTGCTTGCGAAACGCCTAATGAATTGCCATTTGCTGAAATAGGTGGTGGTGATCCAGACTTTTCATTTGCCGGTGCCGATGCTTTTGATGATGGTAATGCTATGGGTATATTTGCCGGAGGTAACAACACTTTTGCCGGACACGGTTGGTTTATTGACCAAAGTGCCATACCGGCAGGTGCAGTCATTGAAGATTACTGCATTTTTGGTGATTTTAATGTGATAGCCGATCCGGCGGACTTGCCAATTACTATTGAATTTAGAATAGAGAATAATGGGGTTGGTACTTTTATAGAATTTAATACTGTTGTAACGATGCCAGGTCCAATTACCATAGGTGGTAATTTATCAACCGGCACAGAATTTCCACCATTTGATATAAACGGAACCGCTCCAACCTTAGTAGTAGCAATTGCAGTGCCAGGGTTAAGTGGAACTCCACCACCAGCAGGTGATATAATTGTTGAATATTCAAACGTATTTATTACGGATGGTACTTGTATACCTGCTAATATTGAAGCATCTACTATCTCTACCACAGACCCAACTCGCATTTGTGTTGATGGTGTGGGAGATCCGATTAATGTAACTATTGACGTAGATGGTGGAGGAACCGGAACTTGGGTTATTACCGACGCCGCAGGAATTATTTTAGCTTTACCACCAGGACCACCGTTTGATTTAGATGGAGCTGGACCAGGACAATGTTTAATATGGTATGTGAATTCTGATGATCCGGCATTTGTACCAATGGTTGGTGATGATGCTGCAGCAGCTGTTGCAGCTTCCACCTGTGCTTTCTTATCTAACGAAATTACGGTTGATAGAATTGAAGTAGCCGCAGCAACTATTTCATCAGCACCGGCAAGCCCTGTTACAATTTGTACTACGGATGGTGTGGATGAACCAATTGATGTTACCATAGATGATGCAGGTATAGGTGCTATGGGTGCTTGGGTAATTACAGATGCTGCTGGTATGATATTAGCTTTACCAGCAGGACCACCATTTATTTTAGATGGTGCCGGTGTTGGCAATTGCCTTATATGGTGGGTAAATTTCGACGATCCTGCATTTGCTCCTGCTGTTGGAGATGATGCGCCTGCAATAGTGGCAGAAGCTACTTGTGCAGCTTTGTCCAATTCAATTGAAGTGATTCGTCAAGATTGTACCGATCCTTGTGGAGCAACAGCTTCAACTATCTCTACCACAGATCCAACTCGTATTTGTGTTGATGGTATTGGTGATCCAATAGATGTAACTGTTGATGTAGATGGCGGAGGAACCGGAACTTGGGTAATAACCGATGCCGCAGGCATTATTTTAGCTCTTCCTGCAGGACCTCCTTTTGATTTAGATGGAGCTGGACCAGGACAATGTTTAATATGGTACGTAAATTCTAATGATCCGGCATTTGCACCAATGGTTGGTGATGATGCTGCAGCAGCTGTTGCTGCTTCCACCTGTGCTTTCTTATCTAACGAAATTACGGTTGATAGAATTGAAGTAGCCGCAGCAACTATTTCATCAGCACCGGCAAGCCCTGTTACAATTTGTACTACGGATGGTGTGGATGAACCGGTTGATGTTACCATAGATGATGCAGGTATTGGAGCTATGGGTGCTTGGGTAGTTACCGATGCAGCTGGTATGATTTTAGCTTTACCAGCAGGACCACCATTTGTTTTAGATGGTGCCGGCGTAGGCAATTGCCTTATATGGTGGGTTAATTATGATGATCCTGCTTTTGCTCCTGCTGTTGGTGACGATGCTCCGGCATTGGTAGCTGCATCCACTTGTGCCGCTTTGTCCAATTCAATTGAAGTAATAAGAACAGACGATTGTGTTTGTGAAGATGCTATTATGGGTAATGTAAATATAGATGAACCGATGTGCGACATTACCGGTATGATGGTTGAAATTTTAGATAGTAATGGCACGCCCGTTATGGGCTCACCGGTAATGGTAGACCCTGCCACCGGAGATTACTTTTTAGCCGGACCATTCCCTTGTGGCACTTACGCTGTTCAAGTTGTTGCCGGTACTGCACCCATATGCTATGAGCAATTAGGTGGAACAACAGGACCATTTGAATTTGAAGTAGATGGTGATGGCACTGCCGATGGTGCTAATTTTGGTACCACTCCTCAAATACCTACATTAAGCCAATGGGGTTTAATTACATTAGCTTTGTTAATGATGTGTTTTGGTGCCATTCAAATAGCCTTTAGAAAAGAGAAAAAAATGTTTTACGTTAAATAGTAAAACTTAATTTTATAATAATAATCCCATCTATCTTTTATTAGTAGATGGGATTTTTTATTTAGAAAAGGAACTGATTGGTTCAGCTTTGCACAAACTGATGACTACGTGTCTAATACTGACAAAAATAATTTCAATGGGGCTTATACTATGGAAGATACTGCGAATTTAAAGATACGCATTGAATTTCAGTTATGACGGTTTTCGCCACTCTTGTTTATTGCTGTCTGAACTTAGACGGGTAGCTCGTAAAATGACCTTGCTTTTTTTAGAGATGACACCTTTTCAAAAAAAGATGTCACCTCTCTTTGCCGTACCTTGTTGAGATTTTATTAATCTTCTCCTAAAAACGGATATCTGTAATCTGTTGGGGGATTAAAGGTTTCTTTAATGGTTTGGGCAGATACCCAACGCAATAGATTTAATTTTGACCCTGCTTTATCGTTTGTGCCAGATGCTCTGGCTCCGCCAAAAGGTTGTTGTCCCACCACTGCACCAGTAGGTTTATCATTAATATAAAAATTACCGGCGGCGTGTTTCAATTTATGTTGCGCTAACAAAATGGCTTGTCGATCGGTAGCAATAATACTGCCGGTTAAAGCGTAGGGAGAGGTTTCATTTACTATGTCTAAGGTATTTTCAAAATCGTTTTCATCATAAACATAAACGGTTAATACAGGACCAAAAATTTCTTCACACATGGTAGTGTATTTTGGGTCTTTTGCTACAATAATGGTTGGTTCAATGAAATAGCCTTTGCTTTTATCGCAATTACCGCCGCATAAAATGTCAACATGGTCATCATTTTTAGCTTGCTCAATGTAAGCAGCAATTTTATCAAAAGCCGTTTCATCAATTACGGCATTGATAAAGTTGCTGAAATCTTCTGTGGTTCCCATTTTAAAAGAGGCTACATCAGTTAACAACTTTTCTTTTACCGCTTCCCAAATATTAGACGGGATATAAGCTCTGGAAGCTGCGGAACATTTTTGTCCTTGATATTCAAAAGCACCTCTTGCTAAAGCTACGGCTGTTACGGTTGGATTGGCAGATGGATGGGCTACTACAAAATCTTTACCACCTGTTTCACCAACTATGCGTGGGTAACTTTTATAGTTTGAAATGTTATTGCCAATCGTTTTCCATAAATGGTTAAACACCCCTGTTGAACCAGTAAAATGCAAACCGGCAAATTGAGGATGCTTAAAAATAATATCACCGGCAACCGGACCGTCAACATAAATTAAATTAATAACGCCATCGGGTAAGCCGGCTTGTTTTAAGAGTTGCATAATAAAATGAGCCGAATAAACTGTGGAGTTGGCACATTTCCAAACTACGGTGTTGCCCATCATAGCCATTGAGGTACACAAATTACCGGCTATTGCCGTAAAGTTAAATGGACTGATGGCAAAACAAAAACCTTCTAAGGGTCGATATTCGGTACGGTTCCAAACACCGGCGGCAGATTGTGGCTGCTCGGTGTAAATCTCATTCATAAACTCTACATTAAACCGCCAGAAATCAATTAACTCGCAAGCCGCATCAATTTCAGCTTGATAAGCATTTTTAGATTGGCACAACATGGCAGCTCCATTTAAAATTGGGCGATAGGGTCCTGCTAATAATTCGGCAGCTTTTAAAAAGATGGCTGCTCTATCTTGCCATGGCATATTTTCCCAAGCGGGTTTGGCTGCGAGTGCTGCTTCAATGGCTGCTTCTACATGATTTGCTTCTCCATAATGATATTGCCCTAAAGTAAAGCCATGTTCGTGCGGCGGATGGATGGACTGCAAATTACCTGTAGTCACTTCTTTGCCACCAATATACATGGGTATTTCAACTGGATTGGCTTTTAAATTTTTTAAAGCCGCTTTCTGTAATTTTGTTTCTTCACTATCCGGTGCGTAACTTTTTACCGGTTCGTTTACTGCTATGGGTACTTCAAATATTGCGTTTGCCATTATTGTTTCTTTTGTGCAAAGGTAAATAATTATAAGGCATAATTGCCAAAGCGTGCATGAAAACTATCGCTATTTGAATAGCCTAAGCTGTATGGGTTTTTTGTTATTGTTTTGAACAAGTTTTTCGAGAAGGTTTGTACTGTTCTTATTTTTGATTATACGTAAAAGTTCGTTTATGCGAAGAACCGACGTTTGCAAACTAGCCCCGATTGCAGCGGTTATGCCGTTTTGCAGTTGGGCAATTGTCGCGCAGCAAACGGCATTTGAGCGGAAAGCGGGACTAAGCTTATTATAATGTTATAGGGTTTCGCTTCAAAAAAATCAAAACAAAAGTGTAAACTACTTTATTGTTTGGATAAACTTGTCCGTTTTTTCATGAAAAAATTTAAGCCTAAAAACGCAACAATTAGTATGGCTGGCAATATGGACATTGTGCGAAGTGCGTCTGTAGCATTCGCATTGTCCATTAGATTACCCATTACCGGTAGTACAATAGATACTGAAAACATACCAGCACCACCCATTATAGAAAGTCCCAATGCTCCTGTTTCTGGTAAATATTCTGCTACAAAACCTAACATAGTTGGCCAAAAAAAAGTAACACCTATAGCAAAAATAGCGGCTGCTACAAATGTCATTCCGCCAGTGGTTATTGTTAATAGCCATAAGCCAATAAAAGTGAGTATGGCAGAATACAGCAAAATGCCTGAAGGGCTTAATTTATGTACTAGCTGACCTGCAAATAACCTACCCAAAGCCATAATTCCATTAATGAAAGCTAACACTAGCAATGGTGCGGATACAGAAGATTTTAATAAAGATTCAATACGTTGTGTTGTGCCTAACTCTGATGCTGCTGTAAGAAACATACAAACGACCATAAACAAGAATAGTGGATTTAACACACTCTTAAACATTTTTTTATTGCTGATTCCCATTTGTACACGCTCTGTTACTGGAAATTTTTGACCTAAAAACATGAGTCCATAAAATATTAAGGGAATAAATAGAGTAGCTACCATTACTTGCCAGCTTAAACCCATTACATCCATAATAAGCCAACCTGAAATAGAACCGATAACTATACCACCTGGAAACCAAACATGAAATCTATTTAACATTTTAGTTTTACTTTCAGGAAACATTGATGCAACTAATGGATTTAATGCAGCTTCTACCATACCATTACCTATGCCCACAAACAAGGTAGCCATAAAAAGTGAAGTCATGGAATCTGCCATAAGTGTCCAAACAATTCCGATAATATGTGTAATAAAAGCAATCCAAGTAATTTTTTTGATTCCAAGTAAATCTACTAACGGACCGCCAACAATCATTGCAATTGTAAATCCAAAAAATGCGGGCGCAAAAGCATATCCAAGCTGTTCTAAGGTTAAGCCTACGCCTTCTGGCCCGAATACTGTTTCTAATCTTGCTCTTATAGCAAAAGTCATTGCAGTAGTTATTAAAGCGAGGCAACTAGCAATAAAAAGCCTGTTTTTATTATATTTTTTCATTTGTTTCGATTAAATGTACAATTGAATTACTGTGCAAAAAAAAGCACAACCCATTACTATTGTATTTTTTTAGCTGCCTTAATTAACAAATTTTTGGTAGCCAGAATGCCTGCTTCCTCATTGGCTTCCCCTTCAAACTCCACCCCTATGTAACCCGTATAGCCAGCATCTTTTATCACTTGCAACATTTTGTAATAGTCAATTTTTGTTTCATCACCTGCTTTGTTAAACTTATAGCTTTTAGCAGATACAGCTTTGGCATAAGGCATCATCATTTTTACGGCTCCATAATAATCTTCATATTCGTTAATGCAAGGTGCTCCCCATTTGGCTCCGCCTTCTCGTTCAATACAGAAATTACCAAAATCGGGAAGTGTACCGCAGTTCTCCATATTTACATTTTTCATTACCCCGGTTAACCATTTTGGATCTGATGAATACCCTCCATGATTTTCTACTATGATATTAATATTTTGATCTTTTCCATACTCACAAAGCATACGTAAACCATCGGAAGCTTGTGCTAATTGCGCCTTTTGGGTTCCATCACCAAATAAGTTTACTCTTATAGAATGGCAGCCCAAAGCTTTGGCAGCATCTACCCATTTATGATGATTTTCCGCTGCTTCTTTTCTTATTGCTTTATCTGAACTTCCGAGATCTCCTTCACCGTCTATCATAATTAATAGATTTTCTAAACCAGCTACGGCAGCGTTCGTGTTCAATTTTTTAGTGATGTCTTTTATTGCTTTTAATGGACTTTCAGCTTCTTCATATTCTTTTTTATATAATCCGCTTACGTATTCTAAGCCATCAAAACCCAATTCTTTGGCTTTGGAAGCAAAGGCAAAAGGGCTTAACTTACCGTCAAAAATATTGCGGTGCAAACTCCATTGTGCTAATGATAATTTAAAGAAAGGCTTAAATACTTCAACTGTTTCTACTACTTTTTTCACGGCTTGTTCGGTAACTTGTTTGGTATTGCTGTTGCAGGCAGTTATACCAATACTACTTAATGCAGTAGCGGTTAGGGCAGATTGATAAACAAAGGTTCTTCTTTTCATAACACTATTTTACTTTAAAGGTTTCAATATATTTTGCGACGGCTTTTATTTTTTCTTCTCCCAAAAATTTATGTGGCGTCATTAAGCCTCTACCTTCAGTTATCACTTTTATCGACTCAGCCAAACTTAATTTAGTTTTGGTTAAATCGTGCGCTCCGCTGGCGCCCATATTCCCTTTTTGCCCGTGGCAGGTTAAGCAATAGGTATTGTAAACCCGTTTACCGGCAGCTATCGGATCGGCTTTCGGTTTTTTGGTTTGGGTTTTCTCTGCGGTGGTTTTTGAAGTACTAGTAGCAGTTGTTTTTTTAGTTTCCTGTCCACAAGCCACCATAACTGGTAAGACTATCACAATTATCCATGCTAATTTCCAATTCATGTTAATTTCAATTTACTGGACAAAATAGTAAAAACATGTTGAAGTATTTAATATGGGAAAGAAAATGTGCGAAGTATGTTATCCATAATTTTTGAACATCCTATGAGCAAATCGCAATTTATTTATCATTCAACCATACATCAGCACCATTCACATCCAATATAACATTAGAGCTGATGAATGTATAAAATCCTAACTTTTTCTTTTACGTTCTTCTAAAACATGTTCAATTTCTTCAAACTTTACTTCTTTTGCTTTCAGTAATATCAACAAATGATACAACAAATCTGCTGCTTCATTTTTAAATAAATCAAGGTTATCATCTTTAGCTTCAATCACCAATTCAACGGCTTCTTCACCTACTTTTTGAGCAACTTTATTCATGCCTTTTTTGTAGAGTTTATTGGTGTAAGACTTTTGATCGTTGTCATCTATCCTTTGATGAATGGTTTGCTGCAATTGGTATAAAAAACCTTTGGGTGTTTCTTCTTTAAAACAAGAGGTGGTTCCGGTATGGCAAGTTGGTCCGGCAGGTACGGCTTTAATTAATAAAGTATCTTGGTCGCAATCTAATTGAATATCTTTTACTGTAAGATAGTTTCCAGAAATTTCGCCTTTCGTCCACAAATGGTTTTTGCTGCGACTGAAAAAGGTCACTCGTTTTTCTTTTTTGGTTTTTTTGAAAGCGGCTTTATCCATATAACCCAACATCAACACTTGCAAGGTATAATAATGTTGTATGATGACGGGTATTAAGCCATCGCCCTTCTTAAAATCAATGTCACTTGTTTTCATAATCTAACTGCTATGTTTTGTTGATGTAAATATTGTTTTAAATCAGGAATAGTGATTTCCCCAAAATGAAAAATACTGGCTGCGAGACCGGCACTTATGGATGAATTTTGAAACAAAGTTTTAAAGTGTTCTATTGTTCCTGCACCTCCGGAAGCAATAACCGGAATACGAACTAAGTTGCTTACTTGATTGGTTAAGTCAACCGCAAAGCCTGCTTTAGTTCCATCGTGATTCATAGAGGTCAGCAAAATTTCACCTGCTCCTTTTTGCTCGGCTTTTTTTACCCATTCCATTGTTTTTAAATTCGTATTGGTTCTTCCACCATGTATAAATACATACTCAATTTCATTTATCAATTTAGTGTCAATAGCCAACACCATACATTGGCTGCCAAATTCCTGACTGATTGCGGTTATTAAATTAGGGTTTTTAATAGCCGCCGAGTTGATGCTGATTTTGTCTGCACCGGCTTTGATTAATGCCGAAGCATCTTCAACCGATTGGATGCCGCCGCCTACTGAAAACGGTATATTAATTTCTGCTGCAATTTTTTCGACCAATTCAATTAAAGTCTTACGCTTTTCAACGGTTGCCGTAATATCTAAAAAGACCAATTCATCTGCGCCTTGATTTACGTAAGATTTTGCCAGCTCAATTGGGTCGCCGGCATCTTTCAAGGATACAAAATTGACTCCTTTTACGGTTCGTCCGTCTTTAATATCTAAGCATGGTATGATTCTTTTTTTTAGCATAGTTGATTATGTCAAATTAAGCTCCAAAGATAATATAAAGTTAGTGGCAGGCTCATTCAATTTTATTCACCCAGCTCAAAAAATCCATAAATACTTTTAACTCAATAATCTTCAACCAACTGAAACTCGTCTGCTAATTTAGCTACTATTGCGTTCCGTTTCTTCTTTTTCTCTTTTCCTCGTTAATTATTCTGCTCACTTTTTCTTCCGGTATTTCTAATGATTTTGCAATTATTGGAATTGGTACACCATTTTTATTAAATCCAATTATCGCTTCCTTTTCTTTAATTTCTTTTCCCTCATCAATTAGTATTTTAGCATCTACCATTTTGGTATGTTGTTCGCTTGCAATATTTCTTAATCTCTTTAAGTAGGCTTTGTAGGCTATTCTTTCTTCTTCTGTCAAATTCATCTCATCCAATTTCTTTTTTGCTTCCGACAAACCTTTGGCTGAATGATTTTCGGGTAATTCGCTATTTTTTAAAAAATAAATCCACTCATCTAATTTATCTTGGATCACATTGTCAAACTTTCCTACCTTTATAAGCCAATATTCAGGATAAATTTTATGCGGCATTTCTACTTCATAAATCTGCTTTTGTACTTCTGCCAGGTTTAATATATCTCCCTGATGTATTCCTCTAAACTTTGTTGTGCCGTGATATATATAATCTTTACCCTGCCCCAAATCAAAATAGGCTATAGTGATAGAAATTACTTTTTTTACTTTTGCATATTCCTCTCCTTCATCAATATACTCGGTAATCACTTTTGAGGTACCGTACAAAATTCTATGGAAATAATCATATTCTTTGCTGTTTTGAACCTCAATAATTAACAACTCCCCTTTTGAGTCTTCTACAAAAATATCAACCCGATTGTGTTTATCATTTTCGTCTTCTTTATTTCCTTCACTTTCTAATATTTTATTGATGGTAATATCTTCAGATAGTAGCTCGCTTAAAAAACCTTCAAGTACGTCAAAATTTGCCTTGTTTCTAAGCAATTTTTTCATTGCCCAATCAAAACGAACCAATTGTTTTTTCGAACCCATATACCAAAGATACCAAAGTTTTTTTTAGTGTTCAATTGTCTGTAGCAAGTTGTGCTTAATTGTCTCGGAATATTGAGTTGAAATGTTTAAAGTTCTGTCTGTTATACTATTTGTTTTAGTTATTGTTGTCTTATTTTAACAGATTATTGAATCACCTAAAAACTATCCCAATTTAATTTTTAGTAAATTTAAATTAGTTGTTGTAATTCTTTTAGCGTGATGTGTCCTTCATAAATAGCTTTCCCAATAATAGCACCCTCGCAACCAATAGCTTTCAATTGCTGCAAATCATTCATTGAAGAAATCCCGCCACTTGCAATTAACTTCACTTTTGTTTGACTTAAAATCTCTTTATACAATTCATTGGAAGCACCTTGTAACATCCCATCTTTACTAATATCAGTGCAAATTACATATTTAATTGATTTATCTTCGTACTCTTTAATAAAATCAACTACATCTGTTTCAGATGCTTCTAACCAACCATTGGTAGCTATTTTCCGGTTTTTACAATCTGCCCCTAAAATAATTTTATCGCTTCCATAGCTTGACAACCACTTTGAAAATAGGTTTGGATTTTTTACTGCAATGCTGCCTCCCGTAATTTGAGATGCGCCATTTTCAAAAGCAATCTTTACATCATCATCACTTTTTAAGCCGCCTCCAAAATCTACTTTTAAATTTGTTTCTTTACAAATAGCATACAAAACTTTATGGTTGACAATATGCTTTGATTTTGCTCCATCTAAATCAACCAAATGGAGATATTGAATACCGTTAGCTTCAAATGCTTTAGCTACTTCAAGCGGATTTTCATTGTATATTTTTTTAGTTTGATAGTCGCCTTTGGTTAAGCGCACACATTTCCCATCAATAATATCAATTGCTGGAATAATTCTCATAAAGCCAAAAAATTTTTTAAAATTTGTGCGCCCACACTTGCCGATTTTTCAGGATGAAATTGAGTAGCATAAAAATTATCTTTTTGCATTGCCGAACTAAAAGGTATAATATAGTTACAAGTAGCTGTAGTTTCTTCATTTATTGAAGCATAATAGCTATGCACATAATATACATCATGGTTTAGCTGAATATTTTGAAACAGTGCTCCTTTTACATATTCAAAATTATTCCAACCCATGTGTGGCACTTTTTCTTGGTTGCTTTGTGGGAAAAGTTTTACCTCCGCATCGAAAATACCAAGACAATTGGTGTTGGCTTCTTCACTTTTTTTACACATCAATTGCAAACCCAAACAAATTCCCAATATCGGTTGTTTTAAAGATATTATTAGTTCGTCTATTTTTTTTTCAGTAAGATATTTCATAGCTGAACTTGCCTCACCAACACCAGGAAAAATCACTTTATCCGCTTCCAGAATTTCGTTTCTATTATCGGTAATAATTGATTGGCAACCCAACCGGTTCAAGGCATTTTGCACCGAGCTAATGTTACCCGCATTGTATTTTATTATGGCAATCATAAACTTCCTTTAGTGCTGGGTATAGAAAAATTGCCCGTTTTAGCAATTGCCATTTTCATCGCTTTGGCAAAGGCTTTAAAAATACTTTCTATTTTATGATGTTCATTTTCGCCTTCGGCTTTAATGTTTAAGTTGCATTGGGCAGTGTCGCTAAACGATTTAAAAAAGTGTTGAAACATCTCAGTTGGCATTTCTCCAATTTTTTCTCGCTTAAAATCTGCCTCCCAAACCAAGCATGGTCTTCCACCAAAATCAATGGCAACTTGTGAGAGGCAATCATCCATAGGTAATAAAAAACCATATCGGGCAATTCCTTTTTTGCTGCCTAAGGCTTTTAAAAAAGCTTCCCCTAAAGTTAAGGCTACATCTTCTATGGTATGATGTTCATCAATATGCAAATCGCCCTTGCACGAAACGGATAAATCAAAACCTCCATGCTTCGCAATTTGTTCTAACATATGGTCGAAAAAGGCGATGCCTGTATCAAAGCTGCCCTTACCTGTTCCGTCCAAATCTAACTCTATGGCAATAGCCGTTTCTTTGGTTTGTCTTTGTGCTTTAACTTTTCTCGGCTGACCTTTTAAATGTTCATAAATGGTTTGCCAACTTGTCGTGCAAAGGTCAGCAGCATCGTTTCCTTCACCAATTAAAATGCCTTTGCAGTTTAGGTTTTTTGCCAGCTCCACATCAGAATCTCGGTCTCCAATAACAAATGAGTTGGCTAAGTCATAATTCCCTTTTACATAATGAGTTAATAAAGCGGTACCCGGCTTTCGAGTTGGGGCATTGTCTTCAGGAAAAGTTTTATCTATTAATACTTCATCAAATTCAATTCCTTCATTTTTGAACGCCTGAATTATTTTGTTGTGCGGGGTCCAAAATGTATCTTCTGGAAAAGCACCGGTTCCTAATCCATCTTGATTGGTTATCATCACTAATTGAAAATCTAACTCCTGCACTATCTTACCCAAACCGCGAAACACGCCAGGATAATATTCCAACTTTTCCAAACTGTCTACTTGTTCATCTTCTGGTTCTAAAACCAAGGTTCCATCTCTATCTAAAAATAAAACTTTTTTCATATATCCATTGTTTTCAAAGTTTTCAATAATAGTTGATTTTGTTCCGAAGTTCCAACCGTTATTCTCAAACAATTCTCCACTTCTTTAGTTCTGTCGCGAATTATGATTCCTTCGTTTTTTAAATGTTCAAAGATACGTTTTGCTCCAATAAATTCCACTAATAAAAAATTGGCTTCCGAAGGATAGATGTGTTGTACAATTTTAAATTTGCTTAACTCTTCTTTTAAGCGTTTCCGTTCTCTTTTTATACTTTCTAATTTATTTTTATACGATGTTTGCTCATTCAAAACCTTCAATACGGCTTGTTGACTAAATGCATTTACATTATACGGTGCTTTAATTTTGTTTAAGATATGGATAATATTTTCTTGTGCATAAGCCATACCAACGCGCAAACCTGCCAAACCCCAAGCCTTGCTAAAAGTTTGCAACACCAACAAGTTAGGAACTTCATTAATGTAGTTTATCATGCTTTCCGTTTCTGAAAAATCATGGTAGGCTTCATCAACAACAACTATACCCTTAAAATTTTTTGTGTAAGATAAGATGGTTTTTGAGTCGATAACATTGCCGGTTGGGTTATTCGGTGAACAAACAAATAACAAGCCGTTTGTTTGAAACGGTTGAATAGTTTCAATTGGCGGCAACTGAAAATCTTGATTTAAAGGTTGAGCCACTATTTCAATATTATTGATTGCCGCACTAACCGTATACATTCCATAAGTTGGTGGAAAAATATAGGCTTTGTCTTTGTCTGGTTCGCAAAAAGCTCTAAACAATAAATCAATCGCTTCATCGCTACCATTTCCAATAAAAATTTGATTGGGATGTACCTTTTTCATCTCAGCTAATCGCTTTTTTATTTCAGTTTGATGTGGGTCTGGGTAGCGATTCCAATCTGTATCAAAAGGATTTTCATTGGCATCTAACCATACTTTGGCAATACCTTTAAATTCATCTCTGGCAGAAGAATATGGTTTCAATCTTCTAATATTGACTCTGGTTATTTTTTCTAAATCAAACATTACATTCTCTAAGAGCAGATGGTGCTTATTCTTTTAATCGTTTTTTTAGTTCTTCAATTAACAGCCTTTGTTTCTCTAATTCCTCCTCTTTATTTTTCAATTCTTTTTTGAAATTTTCATCCTTGCTTTTCAATTCTTTTTTGAAATTTTCATTCTTGTTTTTCAATTCTTTTTTGAAATTTTCATCCTTGCTTTTCAGTTGTTTTTTGAAATTTTCATCTTTATTTTTCAATATTACTTTAAGTTCTTCTTTTTCTCTTATGTGCTTATCTATTTCACTGTCCACTTCTTCTTCTACTATCATTTGTTTCAGCACATCCTCATCGGTAGCACCTTTGCGTAAGCGGTTTAATATTTTATTGGTCAGCTCGTTAATGGGTAGTTCATCTTCATTAATCTCCATCAATTTAGCATCCGAACTCAACTGAAAATTTTGGTTAAAAACTTGTAAAATACCCTCTAATTCTGTCCGTTCTTTTGGCGGCAATTGTCTGATGAGAATGATAAAGCTATCGTGCGATAGTTTCTCTACAAATTCCGTTGTTACCTCTAATTTTTTTTGATTGATTAAATCGTAATATTGACGGTTAACCCATAAAACCGAAGTGTCAATACCAGGCAATGGAAAACCTAAAAAATAGATGGTGGTGATT
>CALHDG010000221.1 GCA_938023075.1 uncultured Chitinophagales bacterium | reverse complement strand
ACATAATAAGACGGTTAGTAAAACCAGAGTCAAAGTAGAAAACGCAATTGGAGGAATTAAACGATATGCAATTCTTCAAAATAAATTTAGAAACAAGTCAGCATCCCTAAGAGATTTTGCCATCTTCGTTGCTGCTGGGCTATGGAATTTTTTCAAAGGATTCTCATTCTCTTAAAGGGTAACAAGTCTTTTGTACATTTGATGGTCAAACTAAAACACCATTTATACGTATTGTTAAATAAAGCATAAACTAATGATGAAAGCAATCCCCATAATCCTTTTTGCGCTGTTGAGCAGCCTATCTCTTTTTTCACAAAACACCATCAAAGGTTTGGTGAGCGATACTTTAAACAATCCTTTAATAATGGCAACCCTCTTGTTGTTAGAAGAGCGCGACTCCATTATGCTCGATTACGGACGCAGCGAAATGGACGGTTCCTTCAAATTCAAAAATGTAAAAGCTGGCAACTACATTGTTAAAAGTACTTACTTGGGTTATTTGCCGATAAGTCAACCCATAAAAATTGCCGGAGATGATATTAATCTCGATACGCTAAAAATGAAACCCATTGCTGCCGAACTAATGGAAGTAGTGGTAAAAGAGGCAAGAGCATCGATGAAAATGCGCGGCGATACCATAGAATATGATGCCTCCACTTTTCAAGTACCCGAAGGTTCAACTGTAGAAGATTTGTTGAGGCGTTTGCCGGGTATTGAGTTGTCACAGGATGGTTCGATCACTTCCGATGGAAAAGATGTTACCAAAGTAACCGTAGATGGCAAACAATTTTTCGGCTCCGACCCTAAAGCCGCTACTAAAAATTTGCCGGCAGAAGGCATCTCTAAAGTACAAGTATTTGATACCAAAACCGAAGAAGAAGAAGCCACCGGTTTAAAGTCGCAGTCCGATGATAAAACGATGAACTTAGAGTTGAAAGAAGAATTTAAAAAAGGCGGCTTTGGTAAAGTGGTAGCGGGAGTAGGAACTGAAAAACGGGCAGAAATAAAAGGCAACTACAATAAATTCAATGAAAAAATTCAGTTTAGTATTGTGGGTGTTGCCAACAACACAGGCAGAAACGGCTTATCGTGGAACGACTACCGCGACTTTATGGGTTCGCAATCCTTCAACTTTGATGATGGCGGTGATTATGGTTTTGGCGGTTCTAACCGGATCATTTATTTTGGTGGTGGAGGCAGTGGCATTGAAAGCAGTATTCAATCTATATTTTTTTCCGGTAGCGGGGGTGGAGGTTTTCCGGAAAGCTATAATGGTGGGTTGAACTTTAACTATGATCATGAGAAAAATAAAATAAGTGCCGTATACTATTATAACAAAGCCGGATTAGAAAAAAACAGAACTGCCGATCTGCAGAAATTTTTTAGCGATTTCACTTTAAATGAAGCATCGCAAGAACTATCTGATAATATTTCAGATGGACACAGGGCCGAACTTAACTTTACCCACGAATTTGATTCTTTGCATACCCTAAAGCTGTTTTTAAATGGAGCTTATATCAATCAAACCAATATTGATGAAGGTAATATTTCATTAAGTGAAGAAAGTGCCCTAAAAAATATATCATTGTACAACAACATCGAAAACAGAAAAGGATATCTGGCCAAATCAAGTATTTTATTCAACAAAAAATTTAAGAAAAAAGGAAGACGCTTTGGCATAAACGGTATGTACTTAACTACTGAACTAAACGACCAGATTGAACAAGAATCAAACACCTCATTTTACAATAAAATGGGTGAAATTGACAGTTTGGCGCTTGTAAATCAAAGTACAACAAACGATGCTCAAAAAGTACAATTTAAAGCCAATGCGGTTTATGTAGAACCGCTATCTAAAAAATTCTTTTCTCAAACTTTTTACAACTTTAGCAACCGGCTCGAAACCGGCAATCGCTTGGTAAACGATTTAAAAGATGATGTTGCTATAATAAATCAGGAACTCAGCCGAAACTACGAAAACCGGATTAATCAAAACAGGATGGGTTCTTCTATTCGCTATTCGCATAAAGGTATCAACATAACTACCGGTTTGGCCTATCAAATTTTTGATTTAAGTGGTGGCAGTGTAAATCAAAAACAATTCAAAAACTTTATCCCTCACTTTAGTATGAGTATTTCACCCAATCGAAATATGTATATAGATGCTGGTTATAACCGCTATGTAAGCGAACCGTCTATAGATGATTTACAAGATATAATAGACAACAGTAATCCATTGTATATAAGAGCAGGCAACCCCAATTTATTACCTGAACTATCTAATGAATTTGGATTGAGCTTTAGCAAATCGTGGCCTGTTCAGGCAATTCGTATGCGCTTAGGTGTTGATTATGATATCTTTCAAAATCAATTTGCTACCGAAGAAACTATTGACGAAAATTTAATTACCTACGTAAAACCAATTAACTTAGATGGCGGCACAAGTGGTAGTGCAAGAGCATCTATCAGTTTCCCTATTGTCAAAAATAAATTTACTGTTAGATCTAATGTGCGGTATCGAAACAGCAACCGGCCGGCTTTGGTAAACACGGTTAAAAATTTAACCCGTACCAATTCAATAAGTGGTTCTTGCCGTTTAAGCATTACCCCTAACCCTAATATTGGGTTATACATAAATGCGAATACCCAATTTTCCGATACCCGCTACGACATTAATACCAATCAAGATCAAAAAATTGAAAACCACAATTTTAGTGTTGAGTTTAATACGAAAACCGTTTGGGGTATTTTTCTAAATTCCGATTTCGATTATGGTCTGTATATTAACGACCGTTACGATTTTAATGAAGACATTCCTACTTTAAAAGTTTCGGTGTACAAGCAGTTCTTAAAGAAAAAGAAAATGGAAGCGCGCATTTCCCTTTATGATGCCTTTAATCAAAATACAGCGATCTCACAAAATGCATATGGCAATCAAGTCAGTCGTTCAGAAACGGTAGCTTTGGGCAGATACGCTATGTTTAGCCTTACCTACAATATACAAGGTTTAAAAGATGGCGTGCAGAAAAATGGCTGGTGGTAAAGAAAAGGTACTGATTAACTATAAATTTTAAATTCATAAAGCAATAATATACCAATGAAGCATATTATATATCTCTTTTTTATACTTTTCTTTTGCTCAGATGGAATAGCACAAGCGGTTAATGGTGTAATAACGTATAACCGAAAAACCGATTGGGTAAGCATTATGACCAAATTACCATGGATGGCTGAAGAAGACATTAACCGGGCAAAACTTAATTTTGCTAGTTGGGATAAAGGTGAGGGCACCAACTACCTGTTACATTTTAATAGTAACGAAAGCCTCTATATAAAAAAGGAAGAAGAAGAAAGTGATGGTGGCTACTCGTGGAGCGACAGTAAATTTGCCTTACAACGCAATTACAAAACCGGCAAAGTGTACGATTGGATTGAAACCCTCGGCAAAAAATATATAATAAAAGATGAGTTGCCTAAATACAAATGGAAAATTTTAAATGAGATTAGAGAAATTGAAGGTTATCTCTGTATGAAAGCAGAAACCACCGACAGCATAAAAAACCAAACCATCCACGCTTGGTATACCGATGCCATACCCTTCAACGGCGGGCCCGAAGGTTTTGGTGGCTTGCCCGGCACTATTTTAGAGCTCAACATTAACGAAGGCGATGCTATTATCACCGCCACCAATATTGATTTAACTTTGCCAGATGGAAAACTACCGGCTCCTAAAAAAATAAAGGGTAAAGAAATTGATCTCTTGGGTTATACCGCGCTCCTGCAAAAATACATCAATGAAAGTATTGACGGTAAGCGAAACCCCTATTGGCGAATCAGATATTAAGATGTATGAATTTACTTAAGTCTGAAGTCTTGCTAACCGGCTAACACCGGGCAAAATCCGTCATTCTGAGAAGATGCTGAACGAAGTGAAGTAGCTTGCTCAGAATCTGTCAGATTGAAAAAGAGTATTAGTTATGCTAACGTTGGTTGAAGTAGTTGGGAGATACTGAGCATTTATTCCGCTTCACTGCAGATACTGAATCAAGTTCAGCACAGGTCTCAGTATGACGTGGGTGTCCGGGCTTAGACGGGTAGCCCGAAGTCTTATACAATAGAACGAAAAAATCGGCAACCAATCCAAATTTTAGAGGATAACAATATCCATACTCAAATTTCATCAGTAATTTGATAAACTTAAATCAATGATTTTCAATTTGTAGCGATTATCAATAATTATAGGAGGCAATATTATAAGGAGTTGCAAATAAACAACAAATTGACATTAGTAATACGTCATCTCAACCGAAGAGAAAAAATCTGCTAATTAATTAATTATTTAATTAATTAATCTATGTTATTAGCAGTAGTATTTCTCGTTTCACTCGAAATGACAGAATGCATCAGCATTTTTTATCTTTTAATTTACTACCGAAACTTACTTACGTTTATCTGAATAACATGTTAATAATTTCGTGTAAATTATGTTGAAAATGAAGTGTTGATTAAATCCTCTATTCTTTAGAAGTTCCATATATTTACCTCTCAAAACTCGCCTTTCATCAAGCAAAAATTATTATTTCAATTAACAATATCAATTTTATCTATGAAAATTTTAAAATTATTTCTACTCGTTTTATGCGCACTGAGTTGTGTCAATCTTGCTAATGCCCAATGTAACGGAGAATCGTGGAACTTCGATGAAGATGACTTTGCACCAGGGGATATTTGCGCTACAGAGGCAAATCCAAATCCTGCACCAGTAACAACCAACCAAGTCGATTTAAATGGTGATGGAACCAACGATGTTGAAATGACTTATCAGGCTTGTGTGGTTAGTCCTAACAGTCATCCGGATTGTGATGACCCTACCTTTGTGATAACAGCAGCTTGGGGAAATAATCCGTTATCGTGCCCTGGTCCATCAAATAACTCTGACTATGGTGCTAGCGGTGAAAGAAGCTGTATTTGCGAGCACGGTTTTATTATTCAAACTATTGATTTTTTAAATGGTTGGAATACCGATGCTGCCAACTTTGAATTTGATTGGAGTTCTATTAATGGTTTATCAGAAGGCTATGAATATGGTTTTGGCTTTGTTTCAATGGGAACTGATGCTGGTGGTGCCCCCTTAAGTGGCTTATACAATACGGCAAACCTCAAAACAGATTTAACAAACTATTGTAATGCCATGTCTGATAACTTTACTCCAATTTCTGATTTTGTTCTTGGCGCAGGTGCAATTGGTGCTTTTGATATGCAAGGCGATGGTATTACAGCTACAGTAAACGATTGTCCTACATCAGGTGAAAATGGTACGGATGTTGGTTCTGGCTCAGGTCCAAATTCAGGTGGCGATAGCGGCACTGGAATTTCTACTTTAAATCCAACCGATTTAATTACACAAGTTACCTTTGTTTATGGTTATAGCGTCTCTACAGGTACTACCTGTAATGATATTGACGGGATTAATGTAACCGGAGTTAGCTCAAACCCATCTGGTTCCTTTTCTGGTATTTCCGGTTGTTTTGCAGCACTTTGTGGCTACACTTTAGATCCAGCCGACATTATTATCACCGAATCTTGTGGCATATACTCCATTGAATTTATCAATTTAGCTGGAGAAGGTGCTGCTGATCCGGTTACAACCGAAGCCTACAATATTTTAATAGACGGAACTGCTATTGCGAGCGGTGTTACGGGAGATGCTTTAGCTACAACGGATATAACAGCTAACATTACACCAGGTACGCCTTTTACATTAACTATTCAAAATGCCGCAGATACAACCTGTTCAACCGATTTAATGTTAACACCGCCTCCGGCAACTACCCCAAATGTACCAGCATTTGTTCCTTGTACAACAGGCACAACCGGCATTGGTGGTTAATAAAATTTTATCAACCTATTTTTTAAAATTTAAAATTTTATTAATCAGATGAAAAAAATAAATAAAAATATAAATAAAATTAGACTGTTATTGATATCGTTTATGGTATCTTCATTTTACATAACGGCTAATGCACAATGCCCAGATGGGCTTTACATTTCGGAATTTGTATATGACGTTTGTAACGGTAGTCCCTTAGCTGATGGTACAGCGCCCGGTGGAGAATATATAGTGGTAACCAATAATACAAGTACACCAATAAACTTAGCTGGTGCTGAATTTGATGATGATGGTGATGTAACGAATGGTAACGGCACAATATTTTCAGGAGGAACTGTTCCTGCAAATGGTTGCTTAATAATTGGTTCCGATACACAAGCGAATTGGGAAGCTGAATATGGGCCTGTAGCTGCAACGGGTTGTTCTTATTACGATGCTTCTGTAGACGGTTGGCAAGCTCTAAATAATGGTGGGGATAATATTGGAATTACAGGTGCTTGTAATAATGGCAGTTATACTGATCTTACTGGTGATGGTGAAGCAGTAGTATTTAATCCTACTACTATGATGTTTGAATTAGGAGGAGTTGTTTCTATACATCCTGATTGTGGTCCTCAAACTTATACACCAGGTACAACGCCACCTCCTGGTGCTCCTCCATGCCCTGATTTTACAGGTATTGCTGCAGGCGATTTAGACATTGGCCTAACAGAAAGTACCTGCCCGGCAGGTGACACCACACCTTCTGGTGGCTCCATAACGGCTCCCACTACCATGTGTCCTGCAGGTTCCACATTACAATATTCATTCGATAATTTTGCAACACCCGGTACAACAACTTTGCCCATGTATGATCAGTCAAACACGTTAACCGTTACCACCAGTTGCGTTTGTGATGATGATGCCACCTTAAGTAGTACAGTGAGTACAGTAACCACTATGCCCGGTATGTGCGCGATCTGTGATGCTGCCATTGCCACTTCTACGCCAGCGGTTACAGTTGATAGCGAAAGCACTTGTGCGATGGCAGGCGGAACCTTAATGGGCGGTGCTATAAGCGCAGCAACTTGTCCAGCCGGTTCTACGGTAGAATATTCAACGGATGGAACAAACTGGAGTACAACTTTGCCAACTTACGATCAAGAAAGTCCTATCACCGTTACGGCACGTTGTGTTTGTGATATTGATCCATCAGTTATTGGAACCGGCACAGCAGTTACCACCGTTCCTGGTATTTGTCCGCCACCTGCTGAAGTTTGCAATGCTTGTGATTGTGCTGCCGCTCCAAATTCTTATACTATTAATACAGTGGCAGATAATGGCAGCCAGGCAGGTTATACCTTAACTTATGCTTTAACCGTGCCAATGCCAGATTTTGCTACGGCAACTCCTGCTGCAGGTGCACCGGCTTCTTTCCCCGGTTTGTTAGATAATACCGCTTATGATGTTTGTGCTTTTAATGTGTTAGATGGAGATTTAGCGGCTTTTCAAGCAGCCTTAACTGCTGCCAACAGTGCAGATGCAATTGCGGGTAACGCGCCTTTTGATGCTTTTTGTTATGAAGTAATTTGTACAACTTTCCCGGCAGAAGATTGTATGTGTGTTCAATGTCCTGATTTAACCCTTGCTGGTAGTGAAGCTCCTCCGGTAGTTATTGACTCTGAAGCAGGTTGCGATACTTCAACTATGCCATTTACAACAACCACCGGTGTTACATCTGATGTTACTGCTACATGCCCAATGGGTTCATCTATTGAATATTCGTTTGATATGGGAACAACTTGGGTAGCTACTTTTATGGATACTTACGATCAAACCGCTCCGGTAGAAATTAGAACCCGTTGCGTTTGTGATGAAGATAATATGGTTATCGGACCAGAAACTGTGGTGGTTACTAATCCTCAACCAGCTTGCCCGGCAGAGGTTTGCCCGGCTTGCGATTGTACAAACCCTGATGCTCCTTATACTATCAATACCGTTGCCCTTGGTCAAAATGGTTTTACTTTAGTGTATGGATTAACAGGTTCGCCAACTTATACTACTATGTCACCAGCCGTAACCAATCCATCAACGCCCATTAGTTTTGGTCCACTTGAAGATGGAATAATGTATGAAGTTTGTGTATTTAATATAATAGATGCAGATGCCACAGCCTTCGAAGCTGCTTTAGTAGATGATGCTGCCCAAGCCGCCGCAGTTGCGGGTACGGCTCCTTTTGATACCTTCTGTTATGAAGCTATCTGCACAACTTTTATGGATGATTGTATGTGTGCCGCTTGCCCGGTAGTGACTACACCAATTGCAACCACCGAAGAAATATGCGATGGTGGAACACCGGTTTTGGATGCTTCAACTTTAATGTTAGATGATCCAACTTTAGCACAAGATGGCAGCGGTACAATTACCGTATCTTGGTTTACCGATGCCGCTTTCACTACACCTTTTGCGGGTACAGTTGATTATGCAGCTGCCGGTGGTGATGGATGTAATACCGTTGATGTAACACTGTATGCAGCTATTGAATGTATCGATATTCCAGATCCATTAATTGCAGCAGGTGAAACTACTTTAACTATCTATCCAAACTACGATGCCGCTTTA
>CALHDG010000220.1 GCA_938023075.1 uncultured Chitinophagales bacterium | reverse complement strand
GCTGTACTGAGTACTTTGGTTAAGGCTAAGTCAAACTCGCCCACTTCTACTTCGGCAATATCATGATCATCTTCGTCTCCATCTTCATTAAATATTTCATCGTCATTTATTGGACCATCGTTGGTATTGTCATCATCGGGTTGACTGTCATCATCGGTTGGATGATCGCCATTTGCATCTTCGGCATCTGAAATTTCTGCTGTATTTTCTATCGTACCTGAAACCCCGCTATTGACTGTAAAGATGATATCTATACTGGTACTCATACCGGCTTCTAATGGACCCGGAATAGTGCTTTGTGCGATACCGTTTGCTTCCGTCCAATTGGCATCTGTTAAAGTGAAACCCGTTGGAATGTAATCGCTGATTAACATATTGTAAGCATCAACTGTGCCTTGATTATAAACAATGATGGTAAAAGTTACCTGGTCGCCTGGAGCAACCAAGCCGCTTGTTGGAGCCGATAATGTTTTGCTCAATGCCAAATCGAATTCACCAATTGGCAGACTTGCCCCATCGTGGTCATCTTCATCACCACCAGAATTATCGGTTACGTCATCTACATTATCATCACCGTCCATATCGTCTGGTGTGCTGTCAATGTCTGTAGGATGGTTGCCGTTTTCATCTTCGGCATCGGTAATTTCGGCGAAGTTCACCAAGTCTTGTGCACTGGCTCCTGGGTTGATAGTTACCGTAATCGGAATTTCAAAACTGTCACCTGCTGCAATTGGACCCGGCACTAAGATGGTCGCATTGCCATCTGCTGTTGCCGTCCAATCGGTATCATTTAAAGTATAACCCGAAGGCAAATAATCAATCACCTCTACATTGTAAGCATCTACTGTTCCTTGGTTGAAAACTGTAATCATAAAGGTAACATCATCTCCTGCAAAAACGGGTAGGCTCACATTTGGATCGACCTGTTTGATTAAAGCTAAATCGAAAATGTCGTATTGAATTTCTTCCGGATCGTGATCGTCTTCGTCTCCACCTGCATTGTTGGTCTCGTTATCGTTTACCGGACCATCGTTGTTTGGATCGTCATCTGGTGCACTGTCAGTATCTTCTTGCGGATTGCCGTCTTCATCTTCTGCACCTGCTATTTCGGCGAAGTTGGTATAACTGCCTCCCATAGGGTTTGCCGAATTTGTATCCAAAGTAAGCGTAATCGTTACTTGCGTATCAGCACCTGCGGCTATTGGACCAGCAATGGTTTGATAAGCCTGATTAGCCGTACCTTGTAACCAATTGGCATCATTTAAAATCATACCATTCGGAATATAATCTACTACTTCAACATTATAAGCATCAACACTGCCTTGATTAATAACGGTGATGGCATAAGTTATATCTGAACCTGGATAGTATGGACCTGGTGTAATGGTTGTTTTCACCAATGCCAAATCAAATTCTTCTATAATCAGTTCTTCTGGGTCGTGGTCGTCTTCATCACCGTTGGTATTGTCAATATCATTATCTTCCGATGGTCCATCGTTTGCTGGGTTATCATCTGGTGTACTGTCAGAATCTTCTGGCGAGTTACCATTTTCATCTTCCGCTTCTGTAATTTCTGAGAAGTTCATTAAACTGCCCGGCGTTGCATTGGCATCTACTATAAAGTTGATGTTGACAAACTCTGAATCACCAGGATCAAGCGGTCCGCTAAAGGTATATTCGGCGGTGTTTGCGCCGGTTTGTTGCCAGAAAGGATCATTTAAAATTAATCCTGCCGGAATGTAATCAACTACCGTGATGTTCTTCGCAGTAACGGTTCCCTGGTTATAAATGCGTACAATGAAAGTTACATTATCACCCGGGCTTACCGTTTGCGATTGTGTGAAGCCTAACTCTTTGGTCAACGCCAAATCAAATTCATCAATGGTAAATGGAGCCGGGTCAGCATCATCTTCGTCGCCATTTTCGTTGTTGATGGCATTGTCTTCTTCCCCTGTTTCATTGTCTGGATTATTATCTGGTTCGCTATCAATATCATCTTGCGGTTCACCTTCTTCATTTTCAGCACCAGATATTTCGGCTACGTTATTATAGTCGCCCGGTGTCATGGTTGGGTCAACCGTTAAGGTTATTGGTATGATGGTATTTTGACCAACGAATAATGGTCCGGCAAAATTGTAAGTTGCTGTTCCATCACCATTGTCTGTCCAATTGGCATCATTTAAAATCATACCTAAAGGTATATAATCGGTAATGCTAATGTTATACGCATCAATAGAACCTTGATTGTATATAGTAATCTCAAAGGTTACGTCATCGCCTAAATAAATTGGCATGTTTTGGGTAGGAGAAATCACTTTCACTAAAGCCAAATCAAACTCCTGAACCGTGAAGGTTTCTGGATCATGATCGTCTTCATCACCATTTGAATTGTCGGTGGTATTATCATCTACTGGTCCATCGTTTGATGGGTTATCATCTGGCTGAGAATCTACATCCGTTGGTGGATCGTTGTTAGGATCAGTATCGTCATCTGCATCTGAAATTTCTGCATAGTTGACTGCCGTACCGGTGAAATCATCATTTACCTGAACCTTTAAAGTTAAGATGACTGACTCCCCTGCCGCCAATGGTCCGGCAAAAATTTGATACACTTGATTGGGTACGAATCCGGTATTCCAATTGGCATCTGCTAAGGTAACTCCAGCCGGTAAGTAATCTACCAACTCAATATTATACGCATCTAAAGTACCTTGATTGTAGACCGTAATATCAAAACTAACTTGATCGCCCGGCGCAACGGTTGCTGCCTGACCAGCACTTAATGTTTTGGTTAAAGCTAAATCAAAAGTTTGTTCTAATGGAATGGTTTCAGGATCTTCGTCATCTTCGCTTTGGTCTCCATCGTCATTATTTGGGTCAGAATCCTCATCCGTTGGAGGGTCGTTGTTTGGGTCGGTATCATTATCGGCATCAGAAATTTCTGCTGCGTTGGTAATGCTGTTGCCCATAAAGCTACTGTCAATGATGAACGTAATATCTACCATTTCGGAAGCACCCGGCACAAGCGGACCGGAAATTGGAATGTTCAAATCAGCTACCCCATTTACTTCTGTCCAATCGGCATCATTTAAAATTAAACCTGCTGGAATGTTATCTGCTAAATCAATTGCATAAGCAGCTACATTACCCTGGTTGGTGATGGTTAAGGTATAGGTAACTGCATCGCCTGGCACGACCGGTAAATTAGTTGTTGGCGATAATGCCTTATCCAATGCCAAATCAAATATCTCTACAAAGAAAGACTCTGGGTCATGGTCATCTTCATCGCCGTTGGTATTGTCGGTGTCGTCATTTTCGCTTGGTCCATCATTATCCGGGTCATTGTCCGGGTCAGAATCTACATCTTCTGGTGGATCATTAGTTGGATCAGTATCGTCATCGGCTGCTGAAATTTCGGTGAAGTTTTCGTTGTCTCCACCTGCTGCATCTGGCGTAACTTGTAGAGTGATGGTAATTAAAGTATTGCTGTTTGGCGCAAGCGGACCCGGAATATTAAAGTATACTTCATCGCTTGGATTACCGACTGCCCAATTTGGATCGGCTAAGATTAAGCCGGCTGGTAAATAATCTACCACTTCAATATTATAAGCAGTCAATGTTCCTTGATTGTATACGATAATATCAAATGTAATTGAATCCCCTACCCCAACGGTTCCGTTTTGTCCGGCACTCAGCGTTTTGGTAATCGCCAAATCAAATGCCTGACCGATTGGTACGGTCTCTGGGTTTTCATCGTCTTCGCTTTGGTCACCATCGTCATTATTTGGATCAGAATCTATATCATCTGGTGGATCGTTCGTTGGATCGGTATCATTGTCTGCATCTGAAATTTCGGCTGCGTTCGTAATACTCGTTCCTTCAAATGTGCTGTCTATAATGAATTCAATATCTATAGAAACGATTTCACCCGGAGCTAATGGTCCCGCGATTGGCGTATTTAAATCTGCTATACCATTTATATCCGTCCAATTGGCATCATTTAAAATTAAACCCGTTGGAATGTTATCTGCCAAGTCAATATTATAGGCATCCACATTTCCTTCATTGGTTACGGTAATGGTAAAGATGATTGGATCGCCCGGCATTACCGGTAATGCCGTAGTTGGAGCTAAAGTTTTATCCAAAGCCAAATCAAATATTTCTATAAAGAAATCTTCCGGGTCATGGTCGTCTTCATCGCCATTGGTGTTGTCGGTAACATTATCTTCATAATTCCCGTCATTATCCGGCTCATTGTCTGGTTCAGAATCTTCATCTGTTGGCGGCTCGTTAGTTGGATCGGTATCGTCATCGGCTGCCGAAATTTCAGAGATATTTTGGGTATCTCCACCGGCAGCATCTGCTGTAATTTGTAAAGTTATAGGTATGATGATGCTTGTGCCTGGCGTTAATGGTCCGGCAATGGTTTGGAATACTTCCGATGGATTGATGCCTGTACTCCAGGTTGCATCTGCCAAAATTAAACCAGCCGGTAAGTAATCGACCAATTCAATATTGTAAGCATCAAGCGTACCTTGGTTGAAAACGGTAATATCAAAAGTTATTAAATCTCCAATACTTACTGGAAAATTTTGACTTGGATTAATTGTTTTAATTAATGCTAAATCAAAGATTTGTTGTAAAGGAATCGTCTCCGGATCTTCATCGTCTTCGCTTTGATCGCCATCGTCGTTGTTCTCATCAGAGTCAATATCTTCTGGTGGATCGTTATTTGGATCCGTGTCATTATCTGCATCTGAAATTTCGGCAGCGTTGGTAATTTCATCGCCTTGGAAAGTTGGATCGATGGTAAAGGTTATATCTACTGTGGTAGATGCGCCTGGAGCAAGTGGACCAGCTATTGGCGTATTTAAGTCGGCAACTCCATTTACTTCGGTCCAGTCGGCATCATTTAAATTTAAACCAGTTGGAATATTATCTGCCAAGTCAATATTGTAGGCATCTACATTACCTTGGTTGGTAACCGTTAAGGTGAAGGTAATCACATCACCCGAACCTACGGGCGTGTTCACGGAGGCGGCTAAAGATTTATCTAATGCCAAATCAAACAATTCAACAAATACATCTGCAGGATCATGATCGTCTTCATCGCCGTTGGTGTTGTCCGTAATATCATCGGTGTAATCCCCATCATTGTCTTGGTCGCTGTCAGGATCAGAATCTACATCATTTGGCGGATCGTTGTTTGGATCCGTATCGTCATCCGCTTCTGAAATTTCGGCGAAGTTTTGAGTGTCGCCACCGATGGCATCTGCTGTTATTTGTAAGGTTAGTGGAATGACTACATTGTCGCCTGGTGCTAATGGTCCGGCAACCGTGTAATATGCCTCAGCCGGATTGGTACCCGGACTCCAAGTCGCATCGGCTAAGATGAAACCGGTTGGCAGGTAATCCACTACTTCTATATTAAAGGCTTCTAAAGTTCCTTGATTGATTACATTGATGTTGTAAGTGATCAGATCTCCGATTGTAACCGGTAAAGTTTGGTTTGGATCCAACATCTTAACCAAAGCCAAATCGAATGTTTGACCGATTGGTAAAGTTTCCGGATCGTGATCATCTTCATCTGTGTTTGCATCTTCGTCACCTGGGTTACCACTTCCATCGCCACCCGTGCTGTTGTCGCTTGGGCTGTCTGGCTCACCACCTGCATCATTGCTATCATCACCATCTGGGTTAGAATCTACATCCGTTGGTGGATCGTTGGTTGGATCTTCGTCGTTGTCGGCTGAACTGATTTCTGCATAATTCACTAAGGAACTGCCCATAAAGTTACTATCTATGGTGTAACTGATGTCAACCGTTGTGCTGCCTCCTGGGGCTAATGGACCTGAAACTGGGAAGTTCAATTCCGCTATTCCGCCGTTGTCTGTCCAATTGGCATCTGATAGCGTTAAACCTGCTGGAGTATAATCTACTACGTCAATTGTGTAGGCATCTACATTTCCTTGGTTGGTTATAGTTAAGGTAAAAGTCACCAAATCGCCCGGGAAGACTGGTAGAACTTGTGTATCTGAAATGGATTTTAATAATGCCAAATCAAACAGTTCTACAAATACATCTGCCGGATCATGATCGTCCTCATCACCGTTGGTATTGTCGGTATCATCATCGGTATAATCTCCATCGTTGTTTTGATCGTTGTCTGGATCAGAATCTACATCCGTTGGTGGATCATTGGTTGGATCGGTGTCATCATCGGCTTCGCTTATTTCGGCGAAGTTTTGAGTGTCACCACCAATCGCATCTGCTGTTATTTGTAAGGTTAGTGGAATGACTACATTGTCGCCTGGTGCTAATGGTCCGGCAACGGTGTAATATGCTTCTGCCGGATTGGTGCCCGGACTCCAAGTCGCATCGGCTAAAATGAAACCGGTTGGCAGATAATCCACTA
>CALHDG010000219.1 GCA_938023075.1 uncultured Chitinophagales bacterium | reverse complement strand
TTGGTTATTGTTTGTTTTTGATTTTGCATTTTGTTTTTATTTAGTTGTTTGATAAGAAAGAGATGACATTTCTAGGAGAAGTGTCATCTCTCTGTGAATTAAACCCATGTTTTATTAATTTATACTTAAGATCTTTGTAGTTGAATATTTACCACATCAGACTTTTTCTTAGTAAAACATGCTAATGAGTCATTAGCAATAAGTTTAATTCTATTACTTGGGTCAGTTTGCGACACATTATCTTGATTCTCCATTTCATTAAGCGTTTTCTTTAACTGATATTCAATTTCATCAACATTTTTATTTTTCTTCTCTTCCTGGTGAATAATTTGTTTGGTTTTAACCCACAAATTTTCAAATGTAGAAGAGTTCGGTTTTCTGACACTGATCTCAAAAATCACCTCATCTTTTAGATCGCCAACTAATGCCAAACTTGCATAATTGACTTTAAAGTCCTGAGTTTCCATTCCTTGTAATGTCACCAAAAGTTCTTCTTCTGGATATTCATCCACAGTTAAATTTCTTCTTACACTTTTGGCAATAACACGGGTAGACGCATATATGTTCGCTTTTGTTTTTAGCCATCGCTTATTTAATACTATTGGTGGTTTTTTATTATTCAATAGTTCTCCTAAAATACCATCATCAACTGATAAGCCTTGTAATTTCATTCTATATTGCTCATTACTCAGCCTTGCATTTTCATTTTTTAAAGCATTTGGAGATATCACAACATATGAATGCTGATTCGCTTCCAATATGTTTGTCATTCTATCAGTATGACCTGCACCAATAATTAGTACCATCGAATTACCATAATTTGTAGTAGCTTTCAAGGCATAATCAATCATAGTATCAGACCTTTTTGAAGCCGTTTTCATAAATTCTAAATACATAAACATGTCGTCTTTTGTATAAGGTGAAATTTCTGCTTCTACAGTTTCTGCTTTTGTGATTATTGCCACAATTTTTTCTATCTCATCTTCAATTGAAATAAAGTCTGATTTATTATAATATTTTTTTGTAAATTCATTTGAGCTAAAAAGAAATTCATAAGCAGCAACCGTATCCTTTTTTTCGACCATTATTCTTTCAAATTCCAACATATCTCCTTCCTCAATCTCCCTTAAAATTATTTGTAAAAGGTATTGCAAAATTGGCGTACTGTTTGAATCGGCATTTTTCACATTGTATTCCTTTTCATTTTCAATACCAAAAACATGTATATTAGGATTTACAATTGAGATAAATTCGGCACAATTAATTTCGCCTTCTTTAAGTAATTGAGTTGCTACTGGTAATTTTTCTTTTTCAAAGTGTTCACCAAAATTCCAGTCAGCTTTAACCCTGCCGTTTGAATAAAAAGCACCTTCAAGACCAACTGCTGTTACACCATAATTGGCATAAAGCCTATGAATCATTAAGGCAATTTCGACCTGACCTTTAGGAATAGCGTGGTTTTCTTCGAAGATGATAAATTGTTTGCCTGATTCTCCTGAAAACGTTGTGTTTATAAAACCAACATTTTCCGAAATTTTTTCACCTACTGTATTTAGGTTTAAATTGTTTTGTGGTAATTCAAGTGTTCTTTTACCAAACACATTTTGATTAGTTGCATTTGAACTATTCACAAAACAGCCTAAGCCGAATAAAGTGAAAGCGAATGTCAATAAAACTAATTTTCTTAGCATAACTATTATTTTTTATGGTTAGATAATCTATTTAGGGAATCATTGATTCCCATTTTTACATATTCGTTTTGTTCTTTTTTAAGGGCAGATATTAAAATTCTTTCTACATTGTTATTCTTGAATTCTGAAATATATAAGGCAATCCAATATTTATCTTCGAAAAAATAATCTGATGATTTATTTATGAGATACTTTGTAAGATAACCTAGTGCTTTGTCGCAATTAAATTTTTTAAGTTCCTTGTAAACTCTTCTTCTATCGTCAAAGGATACCAAGTATTCTTGTAATGAATCTAAAGCGATTAGAATACTTGATTTTATATCATTTGTAAGATTACTTTTATCAATATTTCCAACTTCTAATTCGTTTAACAATCTTTGAGGAGCTGTTTGAATCATTTTCATCAATTTTTTTTTTGAAAAAACACAAGCTCATTAAGCTCCTTTAGATATTGATCAATTGATAACTTTAGCTTATTAATCTCTAAATCAGCTCTTTTTCGTTCACTTGGGTTTTCTGCTAAATCTCTTTTTACTTCCCAATCACCAACCAATACATATACATCTTTAATGTTGGTTTCAATTTTTTCAATTCTTGAACTATGCAATGCAGTGATAGGTATTTCATTTGTTTCATTATCATTAAATTGTTCAAGCAAAGAAGTCGTCGAAGCAATGATTCGGTTGAACTCACTCTCTGCAGGATTTAATCCTAAATCTTTCCTTTGAAACCAATTATTTAATTGACACGAAAGTATTATTGTATCATTATATATATTTTGATTCGTAGTTCTGGAAAAATATAGAAGTAAGTTAAGTGCTTCTTTAATATTTCCTGATATGATTTTTTTTGAGATTAATTCAACAGTATTCATGACAATTTATTTTACGTAAATTTATTTTTGTCCTTTGTTCTTATATAACAGTCAAGCACATTTTCTTAGTTTTTCTAAAGAACATCATTTCAAAAAATGGTTTACTTTACTGTATTATTTTAACAAGTCAAAACTAACAACTCAATCCTGCTATTATGAAACGACATGATGAATGGTAGCTTTCGGATGATAAATGGTAATAATGTATTAATAGCTAATCCAAAGATTTATTTTTGCTGTGTTCAAATTTAACCACCTCAATCCCCGGCAACGTAACCTCTACCAAAACAGAATCCAAGGGATGGTGTTTATTGGGGTTGCGGATACAATCGCGCAATTGTTCAAGCGTAACAGCAATAGATTTAAAGGTAATCTCAACACGGCTTTCACCAATATCTGAGCCACTGGTGTCGCCAATTATTTTGTAGTTGTGTACGGGTCCTTCACCAGCAATGGTGTTTGGATGTCCGTCGGTATCAATAAATTCAAAATTATCCTTTCGATTATCTTTTATGCTTTTGAAATACCAGCCATTATCGGCAGTGGTGAGTTTTATCGATTTTTTAATATCGCCGTAAGTATAGTCATGTTTCGATTTGTTGAGATCGTCGGGGCATTCCCACATTTGTACAAATGCAGTTGCCCATAATTCTCTGCCTGAATTTTTAGTAGACAGTTGTACCCAACCTCTTACACAAGGTCCGTTGCCCGCAAATTCTTTATCACCTTTAGATACATTGACCCCTAATAATTTTTTATGCTCTGGCACTAATACCATTTTTGATAGTCCGGTTAAATTCCTTTCTCTGAGTTTGCAAGGCTCAATAACAGGTTGTATCACTTGTATTTCTGAAATCAGTTGATTGTTCCATTTTAATACTAACTTGTTACTTCTGTTATTTAATTGAATACCATTACTACCCAAGTTGGCAACTAATTTAAAATCAGTGTTGGTACTTAAATGTCTTGTAACATCAACAGGAAAACTGCCACTATTATACAATTGCAATTGGTATCTGCTAAAATCTTCGCTTAAAAAATAACCCGTTACCATTACCTGGTTACGACTGTTTGCAGGTCGGTTCATATCAATTGACGAGGGAATAACGGTACATACCCTTGGTTTTGCTGCCGGTGGTGTGGTTTTTTTTAGTTTAGCCAAAATAATTTGTAATCGCTTTTCTAAGTAATCACCAGTAAACTGAATATCGCATTTCAGCTCAGTACTTGTAGTTACGATGGCTTTGTTTAGAGCATCCTGCAAATCAGCTTTTATACCACTGTCGCTTACCTCACCAATGGCTTCTTCCAAAATAGATTCGAAATTGCCGGCATTGGCACTAATATCTCCTAAGGCTTTTTCAACTACGGCAATTGAGCTATCTGCCCTTGAAAGGAATCCATCAAAAAAATTCTCTAAAATGGCGCAACTACTTAAAGTGCAAACTGTTGATATTAGTACAAATAATTTGGTGTAATGATTTAATTTGTTTTTAGTTGTTTGATGTTTCATGATTAAATGATTTTTAAAATTTATGTTTAAAAGAATTAATTTGTT
>CALHDG010000218.1 GCA_938023075.1 uncultured Chitinophagales bacterium | reverse complement strand
GTAGAGTTTGATGTGTTGCCCGATGGTTTGCGCTCAATTTTAAGTTGGATAGGTGATTTACTGATGCGTTTAGACCAAATTCCCTGGGAAAACAAAGAAATTCCAGTAAATGAACAAGACATTATTTTGTTTCTGGATGAGATTGAAGTACACCTGCATCCCAAATGGCAATACCGCATTTTGCCTTTGACTAAAACTATTTTCCCCAATGCACAAATTTTTATTACTACGCACTCGCCTTTTATTTTAAACTCTATTGACAATGCCAAAATCTATCAGTTAGAAACCGGCAAAGGCATTTCGAAATTGAAAAAAGTAAGCCTGTCCAACACGGGAGATTCTTACCAATATATTTATGAAGAAATTTTAGGCGTAAACAAACGTTTTGGTATTGAAACAGAAAATGATATAAAACGCTTTAATGAAATTGATAGCGAAATAGTACAAGGCAATAATGAAAATGAAGAAGAATTTAAAGCCATCATTGAACGCTTAACAGAAGAAGGAGAAGAAGTAAGCAGCCTAATCAGTTCAAAATTGTTTCGTTTAAAAAGAGTTGTTGGCAAAGATTATTTACCCGCCTAAATGGAAAAGCTCGTCCGTCCAAAAGTAGAGGATTTGCCAAAATTAGAACAGCTAAAAGATAATTGGCAGCAATGGGGCGATGAATGTAAAGCCGGAACTAAATCCTGGCGTTCAAGTGGAACATTATATTTAGCAATCCGAAAAGCATTAGAAGAAATAACGAAAGGTCACTGTTCTTTTTGCGATGACAAACCACTTGGCGTAAAATCAAAACAAACCATTGAACATTACTTTCCAAAGGGTAAAAAAGAATTTCCATGCTTAACTTTTGCGTGGGAAAATTTATTTTATTGCTGTGATATGTGCCAGTCCAATGCTAATAAAATACCATTTGAATATACTTTGAAGCCCGATAATGTAGACTACTTTTTTGAGGACTACTTTTACTACGACCAGGAATCGGGAGAACTAATCATCTTAGAAAATCTTATAAACAAAAATCCTGTAAAACATGAAAGAGCAATCGCTTTTTTGAAACGTTATGGCTTAACAGGCAATAGCAAATTAAAACAAGTCAGAAAAGATAAATTTATTGAGATATCTAGAGAACTAAAAGACAAGGACGATACTTTTGATAAAAGACAACGAGATGATTTTGCCTTCCGATTTGTATATGATGCTGCCAAAGAGTTTTACGAAAACTGGGAAAGTAAAAACACCAAACTATTGTAATGGCATAATTAATATTGACTACATATATTTGTACTGACCTTGTAACAACTTTTTTTAAGCGAAAGATTTTTTTAAGCGAAAGACGAAAGGCAACTATAAATGTGTGTATTGTTTTCTGTTTTAATGTTTGTTTCAAATAAAACGGAATTTACACTTTTGATGGATGTACTGTGTATTTTCAACCTTCAGGATAGAAACGATACTAAACTGGGCAACAAAAGGAATTCCAAAAAAAATATACGTATTATATTATTAAATTATACATCAACAAGAAATTGTTAAGAACATACTTCTTGTTATAAATAAAAAATTCCATACCTTTTTTAAAGATATGGAACCTTTTCGAAACAATAAAAACTTAAAGCGCTGTAAGGGGAGGATTCGAACCTCCAAGGAGTAGTTAGCCTATCGAAGGTCAGACAAACTTTTTATTCACTTGTCTGACCCCCGGTAGCTTTATCCCAAAACCTCCACCCCCGAGACAGGAGGGCACGGCTGCCAAATTTCGTCACCTTACAATTTTAAATTATCATAAAATTTATTTGTAATACACGATAATTTATGATTAAAGTGCATAAATAAAATAAATATTAAACAATTTTGCTGTAAGGGGAGGATTCGAACCTCCAAAGAGCAGTTAGTCTGTCGACAGTCAGACAAAAAGTTTTAATGATTGTCTGACTCTCGTAGCTTTATCCCAAAACCTCCACCCCCGAGACAGGAGGGCACGGCTGCCAAAATTTCGTCACCTTACAGTGTACATTCAATAACGTTTGCCAAAGAACTGATGCAAATATACAGCTATTTGCGAGTTACTTGCAAATAAATCAATAAAATGATTAAATATTTGGATGTTTTTCAACAAAAGACTACTTTTGTTGAAAAATAATCAAAAAGTGAGTGAAAAACCAACATCAAATTATAAAATCGATAATTTAGACAAAAGAATTTTAACCAACCTAATGGATGATGGTCGACAATCGTATACCGAAATAGGGAAAAAATTATTTTGCTCATCTGGCACCGTGCATGTACGGATGAAAAAAATGGAAAAGGAGGGAGTGGTTGAAAAGCAGCAATTAAAAGTCAACTATAAAAAATTGGGATATGACATTACCGCTTTTCTTGGCATTTACTTAACCAATAGTTCTATGTATGAACAAGTGGCTAACGATTTGAGGAAAGTGAAAGAAATGGTTGGCTTACATTACACTACAGGTACGTATAGCATGTTCGCTAAAATTATTTGTAAAGACACCGATCATTTGATGGATGTGTTGCATAAAAAAATTCAAACGATTGATGGTATACAGCGAACGGAGACCTTAATTTCGTTAAAAGAAAATATTGACCGGTCGTTGGAATTGGGCTAAAGATTCATAAACATCAATGCCACAAACGACGAGCGTTTAATTTTACAATATATAAAATTGACCTTACTATGTTAGAAAGTAAGGTCAATTTAGTTATTCAATTTTTACAGTAATAAGGCTAACGGCATTGTATATTGTTTTGAGAATAAACTGGGGTTCCATACGGTTGTTTAATAATATTTTGACGTTAACTTGTTACAAAAATGCCAATTAATACGCTGCTATAAAATGTAATTTTGATATTTTAATGTATATGATAATATTAAAATACCTCGATATTCGATAGAATGCACCTAATATCGGAATCTCACACTATTAAGTTTTCTCTTCTCAATCTGGCTAAGGCGGCTTTACTAATTCTAATATAATGGTTGTTAACAAAGTACAAGGTTTCGCCAATTAGCTTATCCATCATTTCAATGTTCACCAATATACTTTGATCTATACGGATAAAATTGAGATAATTACTTCTTATCTTTGGAACAAAGTGCCCTAAGTGATAACTTAAAATAGTTTCTTCGTGGTTTAAAAAAACAAACTTGGTTTTGTTGGCTTCATAAGTTTGTAGATACAATATCTCGTTACGCTTGAAAAATTTTATCTCGCCTTTGGGCATTCTAATACCAATACTTCTACTTTTTTTATAGTTATAGGGTTGCGTGTTGGCATCGTTTATTCCAAAATTATCAATAGCATCATCAATTCTTTTTTGGAAAATATAGGGGTTGTGTCCAATGGCTTCTTTGCTCAAAAAATACCGTAATGGAATACCATACCGTTCGGCTTCTTTAGCGTATTGATCGTTATCAAAATGTTGCGTTACCAAAATAACCGGAATGGGGTTTGGGCTGTTCATCACCACGCGTGCAACCAATAAACCATCTTTATTGCTCACCTCTTTTTCATCTAACTTAATATCTAATAAAACAATATCAAATGAATTACTATTATTTTTGAGCAGACTGATCGCTTCTTCTTTATTTTTTGCCCGTTCTATTTGATATATTTTTTCCTCATCCGGTAAATCTTGCTCCTCTCTCGGATTTAGTAAGTTGGCTATTTGCTCAAAATGTTCGGCATTATCTTCTACAATTAACACTTTCATATTTGCATTTTATATAACGTTATTTATTGGAATATGAATGGCAATGCTTGTTCCTTCCCATTCGTTTTTATTTAAATGAAGACTGCCTTCAAAATCTTCTTCTATTATTCTTTTTATTAGATTGAGTCCATGTCCGGTTTTGGTTTTGTTGAGTAAATCTGGTGCATAAATTCCATTATCACTCACCTCAATTTGTAGTTGACTTTGATTATTAGCAACTTTTAAGGCTAATAATTTAGGGCTTAGCTTATTGCCTTCTTTCAACATTTCATTTTTAACAATGGAAACTTTTGCAGCGTTGATTATTAGTTCTGCAATCACGGTTCCAATTTTTCTAAGTAAACTTCTGTTTATACTTAAGTTACTAATGTTCATAAATTGGATATGCATATCTTCATATTCAAAGGCATATTTTATATTTTCTACTAAATTGTTGAGGTATTTTTTTAGACTAATTTTCTCATCATGATGTTCATTATGAATTAAGTTGTGCAAATCATAAATCGCTTTTACTCTAAACACTAAATCTTGTAAAATAAATGCGTTTTCAACTGACTCGATTTTTTGAGCATGCTTGCTCAATTTTTTAATATTATGATTTAAAATATGAAGGCTTCCTCTAATAGCGTGGTTCATATCCCGTCTTTCTAATATAGCTTGCTTTTCTTTTTCGTTTCTAATAGAACTAAAAGCGACCAATAGAAACAGGGTAATTAAAAAGGGCCGATAGATCATACTTAAAATAGGGGCGTTTTCTTTAATAAAAAATGGTTGAAGGTATTCTGGTTTGACAAGATGCCCCAATTGAACTAAAACAATCACTAAAGATACTACCGAAATAAAGAAGCCCATATAGGCAATTTTGCGTTGTTCAAAATACTCTGTAAAGAAAAACCATAAAGCTGCTGTAGTCACAAAAGACAAAATCAAATCAGGAATAAACACATAAAAAGAAGTACTGTGCTTAAATTGAATACCTAAAAAAATAGTCAATACAATAATGGCTAACAAAATGATAGCCGTAAATTTTATGGTAAATATTTTTTCTAAACGATCGCGTAGTTTTTTCCATCTCGATTTTTCGCTTAACTCTAAATAGTGCAGTGAAAATAAAAAACAAAAAGAATTAAGAGTTGAAATTACTCTGCTGGTAACTGAATGAAGTACCGGACTAATGGTATGATCTTTTTGAGGGCTGAAGGCATTGTGAAATTGAAATACAATATTAATCAAATCGCCAATACTCCAACACAAAATAGCTACCGATAGCCAAGCCAAGCCCCAATCGGGGGCACCGCCAATTTTGCGGGTTTCTTTTATTAAAGCAAGCCATGCAATTACGATTAATATACCAGAAAAGCATTCAACAAACAGCCGAATAAAATGATTTTCTTGAATGACCAATGAAATATTGTGTCCTTCATAAAAAACAAAGTAATATTTGAAGATAATTAAAATAATGCCCAGCAATGAACATCCTAAAAAAAGAACAATTAGCAGATTGGCTACTTTTCGTTGATCGATTTTGTTCCATATTGATGTGGTATTGTGCGGCATTTACTCAAACATATTAGCCTACAAACCTGCAATTAATTTCTAATAAAACAAACCCGCTTCTAATATTTGCGTAATTTGTGAAATAATAGAACATTCTTTCATTCCATAAACAATTACTGGTAAAAATAATTTATTTATACAATTTAATTATAACTAAGTAAGTTCGTTAACATAGTGTTTAGAAAAGCTAAGCACACCATACTACTTCAAGTTAAAAAAAACCAAAGACCAACTACAGCACACAACATTTCAAATATTAAAAAATTTTGAGATGAGTATGTGATTTTTAGGAATTTGAATTTTGTTACTTTATTGGCTCCCTTTTCAGGTCTAAATCCTAGCACTTCAGTGCGATAAATTCTATTTCAATTTTAGGTAGCTTTTAGCAATAAATCAGATATATTTGAGGCGTCATAATACGATTCAATGCGCAGCTTTTAATGCGCAGTATCTTCCTATTATAAGCAGGGAGATATTATGCAATCCGTTCCGTTTCACTACACGTATTTGCAGCAAGCCGGTTTAACATAAAGTTTTCAGTGTGAATACTTTGTTGTCGAAACTACTTCAAGTCATTTTCCAACAAACCCAACTACTTCGTAGTAGGTGCTTGTTGAGTTTTACTATGAAAAAATAGCCATATCATCCAACACTTTCATAACTGCTTTTACGTGTTCGCTGGAAGTATTTAACAAGGCTTGCTCATCATCGTTTAACTTCACTTCAACAATTTTTTCAATACCGTTTTTGCCTAATTGAACCGGTACACCAAGAAATACATCGTTTTGCCCATACTCACCGGTTAGCCAAGCTGCTACTGGAAAAATACGATTTTCATTTTTTACAATAGCTTCTGCCATTTGAGCAGCTGCGGTGCCCGGCGCATACCAAGCCGATGTGCCCATCAATTTCACCAATTCGCCACCACCTTTTTTGGTACGTTCAACAATTGCTGTCAACCGGCTTTCATCAATTAAAGAAGTTACTGGTATACCGGCAACCGAAGTAAAGCGCGGCAGAGGAACCATCGTATCACCATGTCCACCAAGTAACAAGGCTTGTATTTCTTTTACCGAAACACCTAACTCCATACCAATAAATGCCTTGTATCGCGAGATATCTAAAATACCCGCCATGCCCATTACTTCATTCGGCTTCTTTTTTGCGGCAAGAAAGGCAGTGTAGGTCATTACATCTAAAGGATTTGCCACTACAATAATTTTAGCATCGGGTGAAGCAGCAACCGAAGCCTCTGTTACCGATTTTACAATTTTGGCGTTGGTAGAAATTAAATCATCTCTACTCATACCCGGCTTACGAGGTATGCCAGAAGTGATGATGACGACCGCTGAATTTTCGGTAGCCTCGTAATTATTAGTTACACCTTTTACCATGGTGCTATAACCATCAATGGGAGCCCGTTGACACATATCTAAAGCCTTGCCTTCGGCAATACCTTCTTTAATGTCTAACAAAACTACTTCGTTTACAAAATCTCTTTGCGCCAATGCTTGCGCACAAGTAGCACCTACATTTCCGGCACCTATTACTGAAATTTTCATTTTTATTGTTTATTATTTTATTGGAAATGCAAATATAAAAACAAATACTCCAATAGTGAGGTTGAATTATTAATTATTCATTATTCAAAATAAAAAGAACGTAACATTGTATTAAGATTATTTATGTATTTTTAATTGTAATAATTTAGCTGTTACATCATTTGGAATTACGTCATAATTTTTATTTATATTTTTTTGCTTGTACAAATTGTGTTAACAAACTTAGTCTGTTTACTATATATTAGTCATACAGGTGAGGTGTTGTTAGCCGTTAACCGCAAGTGTACCGGAGTTCAATGAAGAATCTAACTATTTATACCAATACAGCAATAGAAAAATTGAAGCAATTTCCCTTGCCCTTATTGAAGAGCAATTGAAAGCCTGATTTATATGATGCTTTTTCAACTTCATAAACATAGCATTGTTACTGCCTCTCTCTGTGTTTGAATCTTATCAAAATAAATTATAAATTTTAGTGTCACTTTTTATAAACAAATTACTAAGCTAATAGGAGGAACTTAGTTTGCCATTTTGATGTTAAATTAAATGAAACAACTTTTTCAATCAAGATGTAATGACATAAAATATTATTAAGCACAGTTTATAAAAATACCATAGTGTTTAGTACATTTGTTAAATTATATCTAATCAATAAAAAACATAAAATCCGTATGGCTAACACAACAAACAAAGAACATTCATTTGACTTGCTCGATCAGTTAGGCGATCGCGAGAAAATCAAAACATTAGAAGCAAACATTCAAAAACAAACCAAAACAGACGTTAATAGTCGCTTAGATGCAATTGAACAAGAAATTAATGAAGCGATTGAGTCGAAAGGTTCTTCTGAAGAAATTATTGACGGCATTATTAAATCGAACTTTAAAAATTTAGATGGCGATGTACAGCGTGTAGAAGGCGACTTGCAAGAGTTGATGTTGCATTTACGCTCTATGTTAGATAGCTGTGGAGGTGAATTTGCGAACCTGCAAGAACTGAACGACAAAGAGCAAAAACTAGTGGACAATGCCACCAAAGCCCGCGAAGAAGCAGAAAAAGCAGTGGAGCAAGCCGATGAAATGTCGGATGCATGGAACCTGTTGTTTGGCTTGAAAAACAGAAAACAAAAAGCCACTAAAGAAGAAGTACAACAAAAAATTGAGGAACTAAAAGCCGCCGAACAACAAGCACAACGCCTGTACCGCGAACGCTTAAAAAATGCCGATATTGGCGAGAACTTAAATCGCATTATCAGTCAGGTACAAGGTATGGTGGGTATTGTTGAGACTTTAATTATAGATGTTGACAAACAAATTGATGCCTTAAAAACCCGAAAAGAAATAGCTTTCGAAACCAAAGAAAAGTCGGCAACGATGATGGCAAAACGCAAGCAAGAGTTAGAAGATATTGAGCAACATCTGCAGGCTGCCGAAAGCGAGCTAACCGAATTACCTAACAACAGTGCCGCTTATACTGAACAACAAAAAAAGATAGCCGATTTAAGAGAGCAACGGGTAGAGTTGAAAGGAAAGTTTAATGTCGCCTTGGGAATCTTCCAATCGAAAGAACGCTTTGTTGACCAAATTGTCATTCACTTAGAAGCACAAACTACTTCTAAAAATAACTTAAAACAGTTAATTGGTCAACTAAAAAGTGATACCGAAGAAAGGGTAACTACCTATCAATCGGGTTTGCAGTTAATACAATCGGCTACGGCGCAAGAAGCCGCTTCTATGTATGAAGATGCCGGCGTAAAAACCGATCAAGCGATTACCGAAATTGCAGCCAAGGTATTAATGGGATCGGAAAAAGACCGTTTAGAGCGCGTGAAAAAGCACCCGAAACGGATGTCGGAGTTACACAAAGTGTTGGTAGCCATGGCAGAAGCAACTGCCAAGTTTAAAGAAGAAGATGCTAAAATGGTAGAAGAACACAGCAAAAAATATGGTATTGATGTTACTGAAACTTTTTCGCATAGTTACGAAAACAACAAAGCTAAGACATCAGAAACTGCTGAAAGTAATACCTCAACTTCGGTCAACGATTTAATGGACTAAGGGTTACTAAGTGAAGGTAATTGATATTGTTGACCATTTTAGCCCTTTAGACAGAAGTACTTTAGATGGACGCGCGGCTTATATAAAGTATTTTTATTTTCAGAAAAAAGCCTTAAACGCTTTATTGAGTTCTTTTCATTCTATCAAATCAAAAAGTAATTTAGAGGTATTAATTTTAAAAAGATTTGGGCAGCAATTTTTAAACAGTATAGAAGCCCTGAGTTTAAAATATACGCTCAATAAAAATGATGCTATGCTCGTTGATTTGAGCGATAGCGGTTTCCCAAATTTTATTGAGTTTAAAAAGTTAGCAGACGATATAGACCGCCGAAGCAAAGAGCTGGAAAAATTAGATTCAAAAGCCTCTTTAAAACAAAGTGTGTTAGATCATTTGCTGAAAAAAAAGACCGACCCCAAAAGGTTATTACATCAATTAGGTAAAGTCAGCTATTTTAGTGCTTTACAAAACAAAGCCTTGTTTTTAGAACACGTTCCCGGCGATTTGGTGGAGTTAAAGCAATCGAAAGCAGGTGCTAAAATACCAAGTGCTACTTTTTTATACTCGTGGGCAAGTTTCGATGCGGTTTTAAATCGCCCCTTTATATATCTGTTGATTTTTGAAAATTTATTGACCGTAAATGGCAAAGATACCGATATACGAAATGCCTGGGAATCGTTTAAACAATCAATTCGAAAAAGCACCAACAATACAAGTCCGCTAAAAGTAGTGGCTTTAGATATTGATGCCTTGTCAGAAAGCATCTTACCAAAAATATTAAAACGGATGGACATTGGTCCGGTTTATAGCCAATACGCCAAAGACGAACACCATTTTAATCAGATGCTTCATCAACATTATCCGGAAGATTTTATTTTTACCTACCACACCGAAATTGTATTTTCGGTAGGTGAAAAAAAAGAAAGACTACTGCTTAAGAAAGATAAATTACGCCAGATTTTTTTTGTAGATGAATCGAATAAAGAATGTATGGAAAAAATGATATCTGATATTAACAAATATATGATTACGTCACACCAGGTTTTACAACACTTAAACGACAGCCAACCAGAAGTAATTAAAAAATTAGCCATACCAGTTTATGTATATAAAAATAAATAATATACAAGGTAGCATATTTAATAAAGGTGTCATCTTAGTTTAATAATTTGAAGCAAAACAGTGGGCATCTAAATAATTTTGGTCCCGCTTTCCGCTCAAATGCCATTTGCTTGCGCTGCAAAAGCCTTGCAAAATGGCATAACCGCTGCAATCGGGGCTAGTTTAAAAACTTCGGTGCTTCGTAGCAAGCAAAAAACAGTGACAATCCAAAACAAGAAAGTATCAACCTCTTTGATATACTTGTCAGAGTGCATAACAAAAATTAGGTACAACCTAAAGTTAAATATTCAACTCGTGTTTCAGTTATATATAATTACAGAAATTGGCGTTGAAAAACGGTTCAGGTTAAATTAATGCAAAATTTGTGCAATACTTTCATTTCGGAACGGCAGTTTGCTTTAATCTTAGGCAGAGGAAAATTATATCCATTCTTACCAAAAAAAATTTAGAAATGATGTTGTTTCAATAACTTTAGGTCACAGGCAATTAACAACCAATGCAAAAGCTTATTATAAAGATGTGAACTTTACACCAAGCAATCAAACTTAAAGCCTTTGGAATATGTACAACCTTTTTACTGGCGCAGTTAAGAGTAGTTGTATTAATACTTTCGAAGGTAGAAATATGGGTTGTTTAAAGTTTATTTCAGCCTTACAAAATAGTTTAGAGAATAGTAGCAAGTTTTGGTATTTGGATTAGAAGTAATCTAACAGGGTTGCAGTTATACTGTAGCTCTGTATTTATCTATCTAATTACTTTATGGATATAGACGGATAGATAGATAGATAGAATTGATTTACTGATTATTGTTCAACGATGTAAATTAGGGTTTAACAATTATTGTTAAATGTTGTACCTATATTGAACCCTTAAAATAATAAATAGTTCACAATTAATAAGTTAAGTGTGTAAAAAATGCCCAGAACAGGACTCGAACCTGCACGGCCACAATTAGCCACCAGCCCCTCAAGCTGGCGTGTCTACCAATTCCACCATCTGGGCAAATAAATGAGGTTTATGCAAATGTACAACTAAAAAAATGAATTCAGCTTAACCCGCTATAATTATTAAATTTTGCCGAATAAAAAAAAGTAGTATTTTGCATCTGGTTAAAATTGATGAAAATACGAATAGAACAAGCTACTATTATTGATGCACATTCAAAGCATCATTTGAAACAACAAGATATTGTAATTGAAAAGGGACAGATTACCCAAATTGCCAAACAAGTTAAAGTAACCGGTCGGTTTAAAAACATTAGAGCTAATAATTTAAAAGTGTCTACCGGCTGGGTAGATATGCACGTAAATTTTTGTGATCCTGGTTTTGAATATAAAGAAGATTTACTAAGTGGAGCGAATGCAGCAGCAGCAGGCGGTTTCACTACGGTTGCAGTTTTGCCAAATACCAAACCAGTAATACAGAGCAAAAGTTTAATTGAGTATGTAAGCAATAAAACTCAAAACCATATTGTTGAGGTGTTTCCGCAAGGCGCACTGTCTGAACAAATGAATGGCAAAACCCCATCAGAAATTTATGATATGTATCACGCAGGTGCCATTGCTTTTTCTGATGGCTTGCAGCCGGTTAAAGATACCGCCGCGTTAATCAGAAATTTAGAATATGTAAAACCCTTTAATGGCTTAGTGATGACTTTACCAAAAGAGGCAGCTATAGCCGGTACAGATGGTTTAAATGAAGGGCTGATCAGTTTAAAAATGGGTTTAAAAGGGCAGCCGGTTATTGCCGAAGAAATGGCTGTTCAAAAAGAGATAAAAGCAGTAGAATATACCAACTCGCGCTTACACTTTATACAGGTTTCTACAAAAGCAGCAGTTGAACATCTTAAAAAAGCAAAACAAAAAAATATACATGTTAGTGCAGCTGTTTCACCTTATCATTTAATTTTTGATGAAAGTGTTATGATGAATTTTGATACGAATTATAAGTTGAATCCACCATTGAGAACTCGAGTAGATAACCAAGCTTTGATAAATGCTTTAAAAGATGGAACGATAGAAGTGATTAGTTGTTTACATCAACCACATGAAACAGATGCTAAAAAAATTGAATTTGAGCAGGCGGCTTGCGGCATTAGTGGTTTGCAAACGGTTTATCCGCTGTTAAAAACTTATCTACACCAAAAAATAAATGATGAACTAATTGTTGATAAACTTTCGACCCAACCAAGAAAATTATTTGGTTTACCAAAAGCCTCTATTGAAGAAGGGAATATGGCTTCACTCACTTTGTTTAACAACGATCATTGGACTTTCACAAAAAAAATTAATCAATCAAAATCAAATAACTCTCCTTTTCTGAACCAAAGCTTTACCGGAAAAGTTATTGGTATTATAAACAATAATCAACTATATTTAAACTAAATTATATTTTATGAATAACGTTTCTCCTTTTCAAACTGGCTCAAAGTATGGGGTAATATTAGCACTTATATCTATTTTAATTACGGTAATATTATATGTTACGGGTATGTTAACCAACCCCAGTATTTCAATGATTTCGGGCTTATTTTTTATGATAATCTTTATTATTGTTACTGTATTGGCTATTCGGTCTCATAAATTGATTCAAAATGGATACTTAACATTAGGAAAAGGTTTTTTGGTTGGTATTTTAACCAGCTTAATTGCATCAATAATCATTATGATATTTTACTATGTGCTTTATGCTTTTATAGATCCTGATTTGATGGAAGCTCAATTACAAATGACGGAAGAAATGTTGGAAAACATGGGTTTTATGACTGATGATCAAATAGAAATGGCAATGGATGATACCAGGTCGAAAGCCTCACTACTTAGAAATTCACTTAATAACTTATGGTTAGTTTGTTGCGGTGGAGTTGTTTCACTAATTGCTGGTTTAGTATTAAAAAATGAACCTTTACAAGATAATACACTATAGTTATTTTGGATATCACTATCATCATACCTTTATTAAATGAAGAAGAATCTTTACCGGAGTTAAGCCGGTGGATTGCTCGTGTAGCCTTCGAAAATCAATTGAGTTACGAGATTATTATGATTGATGATGGCAGCACCGACCATTCGTGGGAAGTTATTGAACAATTGGCAGACAACAACGCTAATATTAAAGGCATTAAGTTTCAGCGAAATTATGGAAAGTCAGCGGCATTAAATACAGGCTTTCAGCAAGCTAAAGGTGATGTAGTAATTACCATGGATGCCGATTTGCAAGACAGCCCCGATGAAATACCCGGTTTAATACAAATGATTCGGCAAGAAGGTTATCAGCTCGTTTCGGGTTGGAAGAAAAAACGCTATGACCCAATTACTAAAACCATTCCAACTAAATTATACAATGCTACTACCCGGTTAATTACCGGCATAAAACTCAATGATTTTAACTGCGGTTTAAAAGCCTACAGAAATGAAGTGGTGAAAGGCATAGAAGTGTATGGTGAAATGCATCGTTACATACCGGCAATTGCCAAATGGAATGGCTTTAATAAAATTGGGGAGAAGGTGGTGCAACATCAAGCCCGTAAATATGGGGTGACTAAATTTGGTGGATTGAATCGTTTTATCAATGGTTTTTTAGATTTATTGTCCGTTACTTTTGTAAGTGCTTTTGGTAAAAAGCCCATGCATTTTTTTGGTACGATGGGTACGGTACTTTTTATTATAGGTGGATTATTAACAGCATATTTAGGCATTCGCAAACTGTATTCTGTTTACATTAATGAACCATTAGAGCGGGTTACTGAAAATCCATTATTTTATTTGGCATTGATGGCTATTATTTTGGGGGTTCAATTATTTTTAGCAGGTTTTTTGGGTGAATTAATTGCCCGCAATGGAGCGGATAGGAATACCTATAATATTGCTAAAACTATAGGTATTGAAAAGAAAGCTGAACGAAAAGCGACGACATAATAACAAGAGATAGGTTAAAAGTTTCGCTCCTCTGGAGCTTCTCTTGTATCTTTAATTTTTTTTCTACCAAGGTTAAACTCCTCTGGAGTTTTTCTTTATTTATGAATGTGGAGAGAAAGAATTTGTATAGATGAAAAATTTATTTTTATGGAAACCTTTATAGAAAATAGTTGCGTTTTAAAATAACAAGGCATTCATATCAAACTTGGGTTTTGCTCCATCGGAGCAAAACCTTGGTAAGAAAACCGCAACCTTGCTCCAGCGGAGCAAAACCTTGGTAGAAAATCTTGGTAGAAAAACCATAACCTTGCTCCATCGGAGCAAAACCTTGGTAGAAAATCTTGGTAGAAAAACCATAACCTTGCTCCATCGGAGCAAAACCTTGGTAGAAAACCTTGGTAGAAAAACCACAACCTTGCTCCATCGGAGCAAAACCTTGGTAGAAAATCTTGGTAGAAAAACCACAACCTTGCTCCAACGGAGCAAAACCTTGGTAGAAAATCTTGGTAGAAAAACCACAACCTTGCTCCATCGGAGCAAAACCTTGGTAGAAAATCTTGGTAGAAAAACCATAACCTTGCTCCATCGGAGCAAAACCTTGGTAGAAAATCTTGGTAGAAAAACCACAACCTTGCTCCATCGGAGCAAAACCATGGTAGGAAAAACGATAAAACAAAATTTAAGCTCCGTAGGAGCGATACGATAATTAATTATATACTGTACAAATTATGGCAAATACATATACACAAATACATATTCAACTTGTTTTTGCGACTAAAGGAAAACTTTGTCTTATTGCAGAAAAGCATAGACCATCTATTGAAAAATATATTTGTGGTATTGTAAATAACAAACAGTCAAAACCACTTGCCATTTATTGTAATCCCGACCATATACATATATTAATCGGATTGCATCCTTCCATATCAATATCAGATATGGCAAGAGATATCAAAGCTCATTCAACGAAGTGGATTAACGAAAATAAATTAATGATCGGTAAATTTGCCTGGCAAGAAGGCTTTGGAGCATTCAGCTATTCAAAATCACAAATCGATAGAGTTGTCAAATATATTTTAAATCAGCCAGAGCATCATAAAAAAACAACTTTCAAGGATGAATATTTGAAGATATTAAAAAAATCAGAAATTAATTATGATGAACAATATTTATTTGAATGGAATGAATAGGATGTATCGCTCCTCTGGAGCTTTGCTGTGTGTTTGTTCATTTGCTACCAAGATGATGCTCCGCTGGAGCATTATATTATAAATGCTATCAAGTTTGTACTTGCTTCATCGGAGCAAAACCTTGGTAGAAAAACCTTGGTAGAAAAACCATAACCTTGCTCCATCGGAGCAAAACCTTGGTAGAAAATCTTGGTAGAAAAACCATAACCTTGCTCCATCGGAGCAAAACCTTGGTAGAAAACCTTGGTAGAAAACCTTGGTAGAAAAACCACAACCTTGCTCCATCGGAGCAAAACCTTGGTAGAAAAACCATAACCTTGCTCCAACGGAGCAAAACCTTGGTAGAAAAACCTTGGTAGAAAAACCTTGGTAGAAAAACCTTGGTAGAAAAACCATAACCTTGCTCCATCGGAGCAAAACCTTGGTATAGGAATATACATAAATTAAAAACTAAGTTATTTGAAACCAAAGTACATCAGTAATATAATCATCGGACCGGCATATCCTTTAAGAGGTGGTATAGCCGCACATAATCAATCGCTGTCTCATCATTTAAATCAATTGGGACATCCTTCTTCTATATTATCCTATTCGATGCAATATCCAAACCTGCTTTTTCCCGGCAAAACGCAATACGATGAAAGTGCACCATCTGTGTTAATACAAAGTTTGGATATCAGCACACAATTAAACAGCCTTAACCCAATCAATTGGTATATGGTAGCACAACAAATTAACCGGCAGCAGCCGCGCTTGGTAATTTTACGTTTTTGGATGCCTTATTTTGGCATGGCGCTCGGTAGCATTGGAAGATTAGTGAATCGTACCAACACAAAAATAATAGGATTAATAGATAATGCCATTCCACACGAACCCAGAAAAGGAGATGCAACGCTCACCAATTATTTTCTAAAAATTTGTGATGGCTGTATGGTGATGTCGCAAAGTGTAAAAGAGGATATTCTGAAATTTGATGCCAATAAGAAAATTGCCCTTTCACCTCATCCGGTATACGACCATTATAAAGAAAAAATAGAAACTGATAAAGCTAGACAATTATTGGGCTTGAATCCTAGCGGTCAATATCTTTTATTTTTTGGTATGATAAGAAAATACAAAGGCTTAGATTTATTGTTAGATGCTTTTCATAAAATACATCAAAGCCATCCTAACATACAACTCATTATTGCCGGTGAATATTATGAGGACGAAAGCATCTACCAAAATAAAATTAAACAATATGGATTAGAAGAAAATATCATCTCTATCAATAAATATATACCCGATGAAGATGTGCATCTTTATTTTTCAGCTGCCGATTTAATTACACAAACTTATCATACAGCAACACAAAGCGGTATTTCTCAAATTGCCTATCATTACGAAAAACCCATGTTGGTTACCGATGTGGGTGGATTAAAAGAAATTGTGCCCCATCAAAAAGCAGGTTATGTAGTTGAAAAAAACACAGACCGAATAGCTGCTTCAATTATTGATTTTTTTGATAATGAAAGAGCCTCCAAATTTTTGCCTCATATAAAAGAAGAAAAAAAGAAATACAGTTGGGTGAATTTTGTAGAAGAAATGATAGCTTTATATCATCAATTATGAACGAAGATATTAAAAACTATATTGAGGCATCAATAAAGGTAAAGCAGCAAATGGCAAGTAACGATTTGTTGTTGAGTAAAATAAATACGGCTATTAATCAATTGGTCGCTATGTACCGGTTAAAAGGGAAATTGATGTTGTGTGGAAACGGCGGCAGCACTTGCGATGCCTTACACATTGCCGAAGAACTAACCGGTAAATATAAATTAGAACGCCCACCCTTGGCGGCGATAGCTTTGGCAGAAGCCGCTCATATTACCTGCACCGCCAACGATTATGGCTTCGAGGCTATTTTTTTGCGGGCTTTGCAAGCCTTAGGCAAACCGGGCGATTGTTTAATGGCTTTGTCTACTTCGGGCAATTCAAAAAATGTAATTGAAGCGGCTACTTACGCCAAAGCCAACAGAATTTTTGTAGTTGCTTTAACCGGCTTAAGTGGCGGGGCTTTAAAAAACCATGCCGATTTATGGATTAACGTACCCAGCGAAAATACGGCACACATTCAAGAAGCGCATATCACTATTGGGCATTTGATAATAGAATCTGTAGAACAAACACTTTTTAATAATGCTTAATTGGAGCGAAAAAATTGGCAAAGATTGGTCGCTGTTTTTAGATAGAGATGGCGTAATAAATGAATTATTAGAAGGGCATTATATTAAATCTTTAGCTCAGTGGAACTATACTGAACATGCATTGGAAGCCTTAGTAAAATTAAGCAACTACTTTAAACATACTTTTGTAGTCACCAATCAGCAAGGCATTGGCAAAGGCTTAATGACCGAAGAAGAGTTGGCGGTTATTCATAATAATTTAAGGGATGATGTTGCAAAAGCCGGCGGCAAAATTGATAAAATATATTACGCCCCACAATTAGCAACCCAATACCATTCTTTTAGAAAGCCAAGAACCGGCATGGCAAAGCAGGCGCAAAAAGATTTTCCGGCAGTTGATTTTAGAAAATCAATTATGGTGGGTGATTTTGTAACGGATATGCAGTTTGCTAAAAAGTTAGGAATGGTAAAAGTATTTATTCATAAGGAAAGTAAAGCACCCAAAGAAATTAAGGTAGATTACTGTTGTAAGAGTTTATGGGAATTTGCTCAGCTTATGTGTTAGTTAAGTTTTCATCATTCTTAATTTGCAAAACATAAAATTATTTAATGAAAAACGCGGTTTTCCGGTTTTAAACCTTAAAAATCACTTAAACTAAAAATTTAAAACAAAAACCTTGTTTTGGTAAATTTTTTTTACCTTTGCATTTCGTTTTTCGGCGAGCAAATTTTTTTAAACCATTTTAATGAATAAAAATTACGAAACCGTAATCATTTTTACCCCTGTTTTAAACGACGAAGAGGTGAAAAAGCAGATTAAAAAGTACGTTGACTTGATAAAAGATGCTGGTGGTAGCATAGTACACGAAGACCATTGGGGTTTGCGCCAATTGGCTTATCCTATTCAAAAAAAGACAACTGGCATTTATCATATTGTTGAATATGATGCACCGGGTGAATTTGTTGACATTATGGAACTTCAGTTTAGAAGAGATGAAAACGTTATTCGTTTTTTAACTACTGCCTTAGATAAATATGCTTTAGATTACAATGAACGAAAAAGGAATGGTTTGATCGGTAAAAAGAAAGAACCAAAAGTTGAAGAACCGGTAGTACCGAAGGTTGCTCCAGTAGCAGCGGCTGCAAGCACCGTTGTTAGCCCAACTGAAACGGCTACAATTGCAGATCCGGTAACAGTACTAGAACCTGCCATAGCTGCAGAACCGGTTGTTACCCAATTGAAAGAAGACATTACTCAACCAACATCTGCGGAAATAGATCCGACACCTGTTGTTGAACAAAATACTGAAAATAAGCCAGCAACGGAGGAAACGACAATTACCGATACAAATAGAGAATCTGAAAAAACAGACGAAGTTTAAAAATGGCACAGAATAAAAATATACGATTTCTAGCAGCACCTAAAATTGGTATACAACGAAAAAAATATTGTCGCTTTAAAAGAAGCGGTATTAAGTATATTGATTATAAAGATCCTGATTTTTTAGCGAAATTTTTAAATGAGCAAGGAAAAATCTTACCAAGAAGATTAACTGGAAACTCGTTAAAATATCAAAGAAAAGTAGCTCAAGCTGTAAAGAGAGCAAGACATATTGCGATATTGCCTTATGTAACCGACTTGTTTAAATAACCAGTAAATAAAATTTAACATGCAAGTTATATTAATAGAAAATGTGAAAGGCTTGGGCAAAGCCAATGATACCATTGAGGTTAAAGGCGGTTATGGAAGAAACTATTTGCTTCCAAGAAAATTAGCCCTAATGGCTAATGCCAGCAATAAAAAAATTGCAGCTGAAATTGTAGCGCAAGCCAATAGAAGAGAAGAGAAAGTATTAAGCCAGTATGAAGGTTTAGTAGAAAAAATAAATTCAGAAGTAATAAAAGTTGGAGCCAAAGTTGGTACTACCGGTAAAATATTTGGTAGCGTTACTAACGTTCAATTAGCGGAAGCTATTAAAAAGGCAACAGGTGAAGAAGTTGACAGAAGAAAAATAACTATCACATCAGAAGAAGTAAAACAATTAGGCGAATACGAAGCTCAGTTAGTATTGCATCCGAAAGTGAAAGTTGACTTTAACTTTGAGGTAATTAGCGAATAATCAAATAAAATTAAAAAGATTTTCATACTTATAAAAGGGTTGCTTTTGTAGCCCTTTTCTTTTTAGTGCTATTGAATAGTTAATACTCAGAACTCCTGACCCTTATCAGCGAAATCAATATCTTCATCACGCTAATTCGTAAAATCAGAACTCCACATACTAATTTCGAATACCAATAGCTACTGCCGTTGCTTTCGTAGAATGAACCAATGAATATGTTTTTTTTGATTTTAGAGATGACACTTTTCCAAAAAGAGTTTATCTAATTGAATTTCTCAATCAAAGTTATAGTTTCATCATCTGCTGATGGACCGTAAACTGCTGGAATTGGAATGTCTAACATTCGTAAATAAACACCTAGTTGAGCTCGATGATGAATTAAGTGATTGAGACAGAATTTTCGCAGTACTTCTTTTTTATTCAGTGTGAACAAAACATCATCGCCATATTTCATCGACCAATTTTTATTCAATTCCGTTTCGTCCGCATTTTGGATTGCTTCTTCTGCATCGTTTAAAAGTCCGTCAAAATATTCTAATAATTCACTTGTAGATTTTATTTCTATCGGTTTAAAATCGATAAAATTCAGTTCGTTATTTTCGAGTACATTTTTCCACCACGCAATAATTTCAGCAACGTGAATTGCCAAACGTCCAAACTTTTCAGATTTCTCGTGTGGTTGAAATTCCGATTTATTAAAATTAACTTTTGCTAAATGTTGCCTCGTAACTGCTCCTTCTTGTCTTAATTCGCTTAAAATATCTTGCAAAAAATTCATTGTTCTAATTTCAGTTTTTATCTCTAAATATTGGTCAAAATTGGTTTCTCATCATTACAACACATAACGATTAGTTTAAAAAGTCGTTTTAGTGCTTTTATACATTATTATGCCTCGCTTTTATTTTTCTTTTACCGTTATCAATTTTTCTGATTTGAACATTCTGTCTGGAGTAATTACATATTCGTTTTTTGGTATTTCGCTTCCATATCGTTCTTTAACTTTTTTTTGAACGGTTTTATTTGATAAATCAAAATCTCCAATTTTTTCCAATTCTCCAATTTCTATATTAAATGCTTCTTTGTAAATCTTCCATGCTAATTCTGAACAGTATATTTTATTATCAGACCATTCAAAACGTAAATCATAATCCTTGCCTAAATATTTTTGTCCAATTATTTTCATTTTTTGTATTCCCTCATCTGATAAATATTTTTTGCTATTCTTTAATCTTTTGATAACGTATTTGCCATTTTCTCCTCTCTCTATCCAGTCGTTTAAATTTGTGGTCTTTACAGGTTGAACAGCTTCATAAACGTAATAATCTTTTCCTTCTTTATAAATTATTCCCATGTGGGAATATTTCGAATTTGTTGCTATTTGAATTGCTTGACTTTGACTTGAACGAGAGGTATGAAAAATTAAGTCACCATTTTGAAGTTCCATTTCATTGGATTTATCCTCTATTTGAATTGTTTTCTCAGGTATTTTATTTATCGAGTTACTTTCTGTCGAGTTACACCCAATTATTAGCAATCCACAAAAAAACGATTGGTAGTTTCATTTTTTTTATTTTTTAATGAGGTATAACGATTTGGCTAAACAATGTACGGGTTTCGAAGCCTGAAACCCGGCAAACCGACAGCCCTGAACCAAAATTTTATTTTGCAATTTAATTGATTTCCGGCTAATTGTCGAAATAAAATTTTGGTGGTTGCGATGCTTTAGAGTCTCCTATCCCAAGCAAAACCGCATGTTGTTTTAGCTACTGTTAGCCACTGGCTCCTATCTGTTCAAATTAATTTTTAGCTCAATATCATTTATTTCAGATTCAGTATACCAAAGAGGAATTGCTGCAATTGCTTGACTCAAACGTGCTTTCTGTTTTGCTTCTAATTCAAATGGTGATTTAATATTTGAAATTTTTGTCCTTCCTTCCTTTGTTATATCAACTACTAAAGTAATTCCGCCTTGTTTCTTTATCTTTTTTCGAATTCCTTGAAAATTCATACAATATTTAAGGTATTCATAAAAATTATCTAAGATAAATTGTGGTGGGTCATCATTCTCACCCCAATCAATTGCATTTCTATAATTCTGTCTTTGTGAACCAGTAATTGCATTACTTGTTAATTGGATTAAACTTAAACTTTTTCTATTTGAAAGTATATCGTCAATACTTAGTTGATAAATTTCAGACATATTTAGCTTATTAGGTAATCTTGAAATTATTTTTTTGACAAGCTTAATATTGGCTGCATTTCGGTCTCCAAATAATTTAATTTGCTCTTTGTCAAAATAGTGTATTCCATTTTCACTCCTAATTGAAACTCCTACGGTTGGATAGTCCGCTGGAAATTGAAAAATAAAAATATCAACAAGTAATTGTTTGTTAATCTCGTCGTATTGCTCTAATTTCCGTAAAGCTTCTTTAAACATTTTCTCTACCTGAACAGGATTAGTATTAACTGTTACCATACTCTCTCCTCTTATCACATTGGCTTTAACAATAAAAGTTTGACCATTACAAAATACTGCATTCCAAAAAGAAAGTACAAGGATAGTAATTATTATCTTCTTCATTTATTAACTTATTTGCTGGCAGCCAACGTTTACATTTACGCATTGAGATAACCTAACTTAACAATGGGCATAACCAAACTTATCTAATATAATAAATCAAATCTATTATTTTTCAATTAAAAAAATCAATAATTTTATATAGGTTTATTTGTGCCATATAATACTGGTTAGCCTATGTTTCATTTATAATCTACAACGGCAAGTTCAGTTGAATAGTTTGCAATTACAGATTAGCCTTTATGCTTTTGTGAAAAACTGAATGCCCTTAATTCAAATCGGGTATAAAATATTCATTAAAGGTCCATCGCCCTTTGCTTGCTGGTATGGATTCCCCACCCACCGTATGAGCCGATTGGGCGGTAATGGTCCAATCCATGCCGGCTAAATACCAGTTGTTATCAAATACCGGATTGCCTTCTATCGGAGTGGCATTGTCTCTTAACCAATTAATAAAATCCATTACATCAATACTATAATTAGTCGCTATAGTTGAGGCGGTAGGATAATCTGCTAAAATTGGGCTTCGGTTAATCATAGATATATTATTAACTCTGGGAACAATATTAAAAGAAGCTCTTTCGCCATAATCTCCAGTTCGTTGAATTACATCGTAGGTTAAACCATTGCTGTTAATTTGTCCAATTAAATTGAAAGTTGAATTCGCACTCATATTGCCAGAATTATCCCAAATATGAATAATGATGTCACAGCGTTCACCAACATCTACATTATCGGTTGAACCAATCCATACCGTTAAATTAATATGAGCTCTGCCAGCACTGCCTGCTGCCCATTGTCCATTAGCTGTGCAAGTCACATCAGTATTATTGTTAATAATTTCACTGATTTGTTTTGGATAACCTCGCTCTGCACTTCCCCACGCATAATGATGTTTTTGAACTCTAACATCGGTTTCGGCATGGTTGGTGTAACCATTGGCATCAGGTTGTTGTGTGTTTTGCCACTCCATCCAAAAGTTAAGTCCTCCAGTTTCAGCAACCGGACCCCAAAAGGCTTTAATGGGTCCGCGCCAATTATCGCCAACATACCAATTGGTAGCATAGGCATAATGCGTATTGCTTTCAGCGGCATCTTTCAGTTGTTTATTTTTTGGGTTAGGGTTACCATATTCATTTGTATTAAACTGTATTGGAAAAACGGTATGATATTCGGTTTCAGATGGATCGCTTGCACTGTAAGCACCAAATTCAATTGAATTATCATTACCAGAATTCATAATGGTTTGTTGAATGGCATTGATGCCTAAACTTTCCCAACTGCTGCTGTATAATTGTGCTTGTAAATAATTATTTCCACTTGACGGATTGCCTGTTATTTCTAACAAAAGGTTTTCTGTACCAGCACCTGCGTTTAAAGGGTTGGTCCAAACTTCGCCTATTTTAACCCAATTGGCGTCCATTAGTTGCAGGTAAATTAAGCCTTCTACATTTAAAGAATAATCCAGTTCTATTGAATAACTGTCTCCCATGCTAAAGGAAGTTGGTAAGTTGTTTAAGTTATTCCAATTTAAACTATTAATGCCTGAGCCACCACCGGTTATTGTTTCAGCAATCATGTCTGCACCAATTTCTGCCCAATTGCTATCAAATAAATTGGCTTGTAAATAATTATTACCTGCCGAATGATTACCGGTTACTTCAAGCTGTAAACTTTCTGTATTAGAACCAGAAGCTACATTGCTCCAAACCTCTCCTATTTTGTTCCAATTATCATCCATTAAAATTAAATATATTAAACCAGGTTCGGTAAGCGTGTAAGCTATATCAACTTGATAAGATGATCCGGTTGATACCTGGCTTGGCAAATTTATCCAACTTAATGAATTTGAACTGGCCGGGTTGCCCGAACCGATGATCGTTTCCTGAATATTATCTACGCCAATAGCTGCCCAATCTAAATCTAACAATTGTGCTTGTATATAATTGTTGCCTTCAGAAGCAGCTCCGTCTATAGTTATGGGTAAACTAATGGTATGATTTCCTGTAGTTAAATTAGTTGTCCAAACTTCACCAATTTTTTCCCAGCTTTCGTTCATAACTAACAAATAAATTAATCCGTCTTGCTGCAAACCATATTCAAGCTCTACCGTATAAGTTGAGCCACTTTGAATACTTTGAGGAATACTCAACCAATTAATAACGTTGCTTAAACCATTGCCGTTACTAGCAGGTATAATCTGTTGAAGTGTGCTAACGCCTATTTCTTCCCAATTGGTATTTAATAAACGGACTTGCAAATAATTAATGGTTGTAGATGGCGTTTCAGTTACTGTAAAATTTAAACTTTCCGTATATGAGCCTGCTGGTAAATTACCTGTCCAAACCTCGCCTATTTTATTCCAGTTTTCATCGGCTAAAACCAAATGTAGTAAACCTGGAGCGGTAAGCTCATAATCAACTTCAACTGTATAAGCACTACCTTCACTAACACTTTGCGGAAAAGAGTTGAATTGAATAGTGTTGGTTGTTGCGGTATTTGATTGTCTACAATTTTCAATATTTGCAGAGAAATTAGCTTGCGACCGGGTTGAAAAACCTGATGTTAACTTAATGTTGTCACCGGCATTAAAATCAACTTGACTGTTTGATAAGATGATACCATTAGAGTTTAAGGTATTATTGGCAGTAAAAGAACCATTGGTTATGCCGCCAACCGGTTGAAGGTATTCAGGGCAACTTTGGTTTTGAGCAAAAGCTATTGGGGATATTAAAAAGATAGTGAGTATTGAAAACAGAATATATTTCATTGACTAAATCATTTAGTTTTTGATAACAGTTATTTAACAAGATGGTTTTTATTAATAAATGGTTGGATATAGGAATAATTAAATTTGACACAATGTTTTATCAATATACTGTACAAAGATAAAGCATACTGACTTCAAAGTTAGAGAAATCTCGTTTATTTATTAATCTATCGTCTTACGAACAATAATTATTTAAATTTTAAGTTTATAGATGGGTTACAAATTGACTTATACCTTCTCCTCGACGTGAAAAAATTTAAAACACAAATCTTTAATAGAAGTGAAATTTTGGAGGACCAATGGAATCATTTTGTTGATCATTCTCCTCAAGCCGTTATATATGCTTATACATGGTATTTAGATATTGTTTGCGAACGGTGGATAGCCATAATAAGTTTAACTTCTGAAGGTGAGTGGTTAGCGGTTATGCCCATTCCTATTTACAAAAAATTTATTTTTAGCAGATGTTATATGCCCTTACTTTGTCAACATCTTGCTATTTTTTATGCAGCTCAAATAGGGCATAGTTCGTGTAAAAAAGAGAAAGAACTCGCCTTGAAAAAAAGAATATTAACCAATTCAATTGAAATGATGCCTGCTAACATAAAGATTTTTAAATATAACATTAGTGCTCAAAATCTTTACTTATTGCCCTTTTTCTGGAAGAATTACCGATTAGCCATCAAGTACTCTTACCACCTATCCATTGAAAAAGATAAGCAAGTTAATTTTCAGTTATTTAGTCATAAAACCCGTACTTGCATTAACAAAGCTCTAAAAAATGGATTGGTTTGCAAGGCAACATCATCTATTGATAAGATTATTGAAATTGGAAAACGCAACATAAAAGTACCTTTTGATGGAAATAAGCTACAAAATATTTGGGAAGTGCTGTATGCTAAACAATTAATAAAAGCGGTTGAAGTAACTGACGAAAACGGACAATTGCATAGCGGCATTATTTATTTAAAAAATCAGCATCGGTACATTTATCTATTTGGCACTGTAGAAGAACAGTTTAAAGATTTGGGAGCAATGTCTTTAGCAATATGGCATATTATAAAAAACTCTGAAACTGGCATAAAAACGCACGATTTCCAAGGTTCTATGTTAGAGTCTATTGAAAAGTTTTATCGGGGTTTTGGTGCATCGCCGGTTGTCTATACTCAAATATATAAAAACAGTTTGACCTTACCCTTAAAAATGGTGCGCCACTTACATAAAAGTTTAAAGTTTATAAAACCATTTTGATATTTAGGTCTTTGGCTTTTTGATTTAATTGATCACTTAATGGATAGTTTTGTGATAAATATAGCTTAGAGTAAGTTGTATTCATTTTTCTTAAGCCATCAATAAATGGTTGGGTATATTTAGGTTTATTAATAAAGGTGGTAAAAATGGCATATTTATCTGCGCGGATATCTTTTGTTTTAGCCGGTGTACCTTTATGGTCTATTTTGTAATTGAATATCACCAAGTCGCCTTGTTGAGTTTCAATATTTACTAACTCTTCATTTTTTTCCATCTTATCATAAAATGATCGCTTCATCATTTTTTGCGCTTTTAAAATGGCGCGATCTATTTTATTCATGGAGTCAATTTTATAAAAACGGTCTGGTAAATGTTGCGATTTTGGAATGACCGTTAAGCCACCTCCGAAAGTGGCATCATTATCTTGTAAGTATAAAGCCGTTTGAGCTGTACAGAAATCTTCGTTTAAGTGAAAGGTTTCGCCCTGCACATCCAGAAACGTAGAATCTTTATGCCAATATCCATAACGGTTTCTATGAATAGCTGGTTCTAAAACCAAGGTAGATTCATCACCCAACAATTCTTTAATTATTTGAATGAATTTTTTGGTAAAAATCAAGTCAATTAGTGCTGGAAATAAATTGTAAATATGGGTAGTTACATTATCGTTGTTGTAAACGGATTCTTTCCATTTACCATTACTACGCCCATCTTCTATAATAGTTCTAATGGTAGCTATCGTTTTTTTGGTATAGAGGTTTTTAATTAGCAAATAGCCTTGTTTGTGGTAGAAGGCATATTCTTCTTTGCTGATTATAGGTTTCATGTTGCTATAACGAAAGGCGATTTGAAATTATTATATACTGGCGAATTTATAAGATATAAAGGAGTTAATTACGAGGCAGCGAAGTTTGAAGTTTAGCCCTGATTTCCAAGCCAACAGCACTAAAGTGTATTGGGTTATTTACTTAAGTTTCGGTAGTAAAATAATTGCTATTCCAATGGAACCTGTTCCATTGTGTCAACAAAAGCTTAACCACTTTACAACAACAAGTGAACAGGTTCACTTGGATGATTTTATGCTTTATATTTTGAGTTAAGTTAACTTAACTTTATTGAGTACTTCAATTTCCATAAAAAATTTATATTCAAGTTATTATGAAATAAATACTACTGCCGAAACTTAAGTTATTTAGTAGCTAAGTGTTGTTTTTCGAATGGAAATATTCGTCATTCAAAATTGGGTGTTCGGTGTTCGATATTTTTGGTTGACTATTTAATGAATAACGAATATCGATTAACGAATAATGAATGTTGAATTATTTTTAATGTATAAATAAATAACATTCAATATGCCGAAAGGCACTTAGATAGAATTGCAGCGGTTATGCCGTTTTGCAGCAGAGCTTTGTGCGTTGGCAAAAACGACATTTGAGCGGAAAGCAGGACTGCACTAATTGAGAGTCCTGCGGTTTCGCTTCAAATATGGTTGCTGATACACAACGGTTTGTGCAAACGCAGGTGAAGCGCATAGCCTCACTTGCCGTTTTACACTTCATTATAACACGTTTTCTTTGTTCTTATGACTAAATCACTTTTTAAAGTAAATAAGTTATTAGTATTTAATACATCTGGAACGGGCAATTTATTTCGTATCAATGCATTGGCAAGTGCAGTGTTTATAAGAGCCTGATAAACTTCTGCTTGAGGATAATTTGGGTAGAATAAAAAGGTTAGTGTTATCATACCACTGATGAAACCTATGCCACTCAATCCAGGAAATCCGTTAATATCGAAGTATCGTAGTTTTCCGTTTTTATCTTGCCGTCCGTCAATTCGAGTAATATCCCTAACTCCTAAAACATCAACTATTCTTGGAATCATTGTTTCCAATTGGGCTCTTAAATCAGGTTCGGTAACGATTTTACGCTGACGGTTAGGGTTATCAATGATCAATCGTTCATTATTATCATAGATGTGCTTTTCTCCAGGCTTATTGGTGTACTCAAAGTGATTGGGCATCAATAAAATATCATTCCCTAATTCTAAATAACCACAGGTAATATCATTGTTAGGTAAAAACTCTTCTACAATTAAATCGCTTGCGGGATAGTCGCTGAGAATTGCTCGACCTTTCTCAACGGCTTCTTTATAGTTATGTACTAAACAAATGCCAAAGCTTAGGCATTCGGCGGTTGGTTTTAAAACTAAGGGAAAATCTATTTTACAATTAGCAAAAAAAGCGTCAACTCTATCTGCATTATTTTTCGATAAAATATCAAAACTTGGAACGGGAATGTTATGCATGTTCAACTTTGTTTGACAAACATCCTTTTTTAATAATATTTCCAAAACTTTGGCTCCAGAACCAAAGAGGGCAAATCCTCTACTTTCCACAAATCTATTTAACCACTCAATGCCGCCGTTTTCCGTATCGATGTAATAAGCATTTGTCCAAACCAAAGTATCTGACGACAGTTGGTCCAACAGATTTTCTAATTCGGCAATGTTGCTAACTTCATTTACTGTTATTTCACATGAGTTTGACACTTTGAGGCTACTTTTAACGGTATAGGCAGAGCTAAACCCCTGATTTTACTGGATTTTACTAGCTGTCCAGAAATTTTAGGGTAGTGCGAAAACGGCTTGGCAGGCTGATTTTCTTGCCGTACATTGCCCGCCGTGGCATTTTTAAGAGTAGACAAAAAGAAATCCGGACGGTACTTGCGGATTGTGCAATCTTATAAACAAAATGGGAAAGCCAAACACCGTACCCTATATTCTTTAGGCAAGGTGGAAGATTACACGCCAACTCAGTTAGAGAACCTTGCCAAAAAGTTGATCGAATTAGCCGGTAAGTCTATTAATGATATTGATGGCAGCGACAGTTTCAAAGAACAGGCACGTTATAATTACGGCTATGCTTTGGTTATTAAAGCGCTCTGGAAGACCTTCCATCTTGATCAGTTAGCCAAAAAGATCAATAACAAAACAAGAATAAAATTCAACTGGCAGGATGTCTTGAAGCTGATGGTGGCAGAACGCATCAACGAACCCTGCTCCAAACTCAGCAATCATTTTAATCAATCAGAATATTTCGGACTCACCCAAGGCGAGGTAGCCTTACACCACTTGTACAAAACCTTAGACCTTTTGAGTAGCCAAGAAGCCTTAATTAAGCAGCACCTATTCCGCCAACACCGCTCTCTGTTTACTACCGTGCTCGATGTGGTTTTCTATGATGTGACCACACTATACTTCGATTCCCAAGTAGAAAAAGAAGGTGCGCTGCGCCAGAAAGGTTATTCCAAAGATGGCAAGGCCCATAAAACCCAAGTAGTGCTGGGGCTATTGGTTGATAAAAACAGAAATCCGGTTACCTACCAAGTTTACCAAGGTAACACCTACGAAGGCGGTACTATGATAGATGCCTTGAAGGTGCTGAGAAAAGATTACGAAATAGATAATGTGATTGTAGTAGCCGATGCGGCAATGATAGATAAAGCTAACAGAGACTTTATGGTAAGGCAAGGCATTAATTACATCATAGGCGACACTATTAAAGTATTGGGTAAAAAGATACAAGCAGAGTTAATGGACACCACAAAGTTTAAACCGCTCATTAGCACCAAAAATAATACCATAACCTATCGGGAAGTAGACTACAAAAACAGAAGAATCATCAGCACCCACTCCACCAAAAGAGCTCGCAAAGATGCCTATGAACGGCAAAAGTTAATTGATAAAGCAAAGGCTTGGTTAGAAGAACCCAGTAAATACAAAGCTACTAAAAATAGGGGAGCAGGAAGATTTATCCAATCAGATGATGAAGGTAATCCCATAAGTATCAACGAAGCCAAAATAATTGCTGACGAAAAATACGATGGTTTCAAAGCCATCTCCACCACCTCAACAGAAAGCGTAGCAAGCATACTAACAAAATATCGAGATCTCTTTGAAGTCGAGCATTCCTTTAGAGCCTTAAAAAGTCAATTAGAGATCAGACCGATGTTTCATTGGAACGATCAAAGAATATTAGGACATATAGCCATGTGCTTTATCGCCTTTACCTTTGTCAACCATCTAAAACTAATAACCAAACTACCCTATACGGCACTAATCAAATCAATAGATAAAATGCAACTATCCGAAATTGAAGATACCAAAACCGGTAAGACGGTCTACATCCGCTCTAAGGTAGATGAACTGCAGCTTCAAACAATCG
>CALHDG010000217.1 GCA_938023075.1 uncultured Chitinophagales bacterium | reverse complement strand
GTAAACTCCGTTAGCTTGTCATCATTAGCCGTTAGTATTCGTTGAAAGCTCTCTATTTCGCTATAATAGCCTCTGTACTTTCCATTATCCAAAGTGGCTTTAAAGAAAATACGGTTACCATCTAAAGCTAAAGCATCTTCGTAGCCTAAGTCAGGCGCACCAACTTCACCATCATAATAAATACTTTTATTTACCCGACTAATGGCAGAAAGTCCACCCAAATTCCAACCATATCCAGCCATACCATTGCCGCCCTGGCTGTTGTAATTTAGGCTTAAATTAGGCTGTAAACCCATAGTACCTTCCGGTATTTTTATGGGTATGGTATAGGTAAATGCCCCCGATAGATTGACTGAATGTGCGCCATCTATGGCACCTACATCCAGGCTTTGATCGATGCTGGTGGTTGCCATTAACATTTGCGCAAATAAGCTTAATACAATAAACAGTGCTGCACCGTTTTTTAAAACATTGTGTTTCATTTGAATTTAAAATTTGTGCAGATTATTGCTATATACAAGAGATTGTTATACTTTTGTATATGTCTAATAATCTACGGATTAAGTAATTAGATTTGCCTTGTACCGTCTGCAAACTGTGTGCAAGGCTTTTTATATTATACGTATAATATTATATTATTATGTTTGGCTGTTTGTAAACATTAAAATAAATTTTCACTAAATTAATTTTTTCTTTTTATCCGACTTTGTGCAGTATTGTTTAGGTCGCCATAGGTTTCTGTTTTTCGAAATCAAATACAAGCGTTGTTTAAATAAAAGTATTCACCAGATTTTACCTTTTCAAAATTTTGTGGTTTTCCGTTATATTACTTGTACTTTATTATGTAAATTTAATTTATATTTATATATTTGATATAAATTTAATGTTTGGTTTGTCTATCAGACCTATGCTTTAAGTGTTGATGATTCATAACTGGTTTAATTTTATTGATTCAAAAATTTTAAAAATGTGTGAAAGGCTTGCTGAGTGCTTTCACGTGACTTGACTTACCAAAAGTAATATATAATTTTAGATAATCGTTTAGTTTAACAAAAATTGAAATTTATTAACATATAATATTCATAGATAATGTAAATTTATTTGGTGTTTTAATCTATATGTTTATAAAAATATTTTTATATATAAATAGCAGCTGTTTTTTTGATTGATGCAAATGTTAGGTGATTATTAATTTTATCATAAAAAATAAATTTATCATACCAAATAAATAAATTATAATCTAATCTAATCTATTTTACTTAATAAAGGTCAGCTAACTATTGTTTGCTATGGAAACTTCGGGAAGTCATCAAAATTAGGTTTACGTTTTTCTAAAAATGCATTTCTGCCTTCTTCGGCTTCTTCGGTGGCATAGCCTAAACGGGTAGCTTCGCCCATTAAAATTTGTTGACCGACTAAGCCATCATCAATTAAGTTAAAAGAATATTTTAACATTTTGATAGCCGTTGGGCTTTTGCCCATAATTTCTTTTGCCCATTGGTAACCGGTAGCATCTAATTGTTTGTGAGGCACTACGGCGTTTACCATACCCATTTCGTAGGCTTCTTGTGCAGAGTAATTTCTGCCGAGAAAAAAGATTTCACGAGCCTTCTTTTGCCCCACCATACGGGCTAGATAGGCAGAACCATAACCGCCATCATAGCTGGCAACATCGGCATCGGTTTGTTTAAAAATGGCGTGTTCTTTACTGGCGAGGGTCATATCGCAAACTACGTGTAAACTGTGTCCGCCGCCAACTGCCCAACCGGGTACTAAACAAATCACCACCTTATTCATAAACCGGATTAAGCGTTGCACTTCTAAAATATGCAGCCTGCCAAAGCCGGGTGTATTGCCTTCATAACCTCTTTTGCCACGTACACTTTGGTCGCCACCGGAGCAAAATGCCCAACCCCCATCTTTTGGTGAGGGTCCTTCGCCGGTTAGTAAAATTACGCCAATCTCTTGACTGTGATGGGCATGGGTAAACGCTTCCAACAATTCATCTACCGTTTGCGGACGAAAGGCATTGCGCAACTCCGGACGGTTAAAGGCAATTCGTGCCACCCCATCATACATTTTGTAGGTGATGTCTTTGTATTCTTTTATTGTTTGCCAGTCTAACATACTATTAATTTACTTTGTATTTTTAGCTTTTTCTTGTTTTATATATATGGAATAAATGCTTATGATAACCTGTCATAATTTTAGGGGATACTGATCGGATAAAATTTATTTCGCATTGCAGCATAAATTTTTCCAGTATGACGTTGGTAAAAATGCTCAAGGCATTCTTTCTCAAATCTGTATTTTTAAATCACCTATATAATGCAAATATCCATTTCCATCTACCTTTGGTTTTAATGCTTCTAAATCAACATCCGCTTCAAATATACCATATACGGATGAGCCGCTACCACTCATACTTGCGTACAGTGCACCGTTTTCATATAAGGTATTTTTAAGTGTTTTAATTTCAGGCATCACTTTAACTACTTCTTTTTCAAAATCGTTGTGTAGTAAATCTTTCCATTGTTGAATGGGTTGTTGAATAATGTTTTTTGGAGAGGTTTGCTCTTTATTGGTTAACTTCAATTGAGTAAATGCCCATGCAGTGTTTATGGCTTTTTTAGGATAGATTACCATAATTTGGTAGTTACTTAAATCCAATTCAACGGGTTCAAAAACATCGCCGATACCTGAAGCAAAAACGGGTTGATTGTCGATAAAGAAGGCACAGTCTGCGCCGAGTTGGGTGGCTACTTTTTTCATGGCGATGGTGTCTAACTGTAAGTCAAACAGTTTGTTTAGGGCTTTTATAGTGTATGCGGCGTTTGAAGAACCACCACCTAAACCAGCACCAACCGGTATTGCTTTTTGTAAAACTATTTGTACGGGCGGTAATTGAAATTGTTGTTGCAGCATTTTGTAAGCCTTTACCACAATGTTTTGAGTTGGATCGCCGGGTATGTGTAAACCATAACTTTTGAAACTAAAGGTATCGGCTTGAACAATTTCGAGGGCATCGCACCAATTAACGGGATAAAAAACGGTTTCGAGATTGTGGTAACCATTGGGGCGTTTATTTTTTACCCACAAACCGAGATTGATTTTACAATTGGAAAACGAAACCACTTTTTAAAATTATTAATTGTTAAATATTAATTATTGCATTATTGAATAGCTAATTAATAGTTTTGAGATACGAAGCAGCGAAGTTTGATGTTTAGCCCCGATTGCAGCGGTTATGCTGTTTTGTAGCGCAGGCATTGCAGCTTAGCAACAGCATTTGAGCGGAAAGCGGGACTATCCTTTGATTGAAATTTTATGTTTCGCTTCTAATAAAAAGAAATATGATTTTATGCTTCGCCTAATAATTCGGCTAACTTTTGTTCTAAAGCAGCACCTCGTAAATTTTTTGCTACAATTTTTCCTTCGCCATCTATTAAAAAGGTTTGTGGTATGGATTTTACGCCATACAATGCGGATGCCGAAGATTTCCAACCTTTTAGATCGCTTACGTGATAATCCCACTTTAAATTATCATCGGTAATGGCTTTTTCCCATTTTACTTTGCCTTTGCCATCACCTCTGTCTTGATCTAAGGATACCGAAAAGACCGTAAAGCCTTTTGATTTATATTTATCATAGGCACGAACCACATTAGGGTTTTCGCGGCGACAAGGACGACACCAACTTGCCCAAAAATCTAACAACACTACTTGCCCTTTTAAATCTGCCAAAGACATTGGCTGACCATCGGGATTGGGTAAGCTAATATTTGGAGCAGCTTTGCCAACGCCTACAGCAGCTACCGATTTTGCCGCCTGCATTTTTTGTTTGATATCAGCTGCAAACTTTGAGCCGGGCATGGCTTGCTCAATTTTTGGAGCGAATTTCGCATAAGTATCGGGCGCATCTTCTGGTTTTACTTGATTAATGACTAAATATGAAAGCAACATATTTTGTGAAGTATCGATTACTTGTTGCAAATAAGGCAAGGTTGCTTGATTAGTGGTTAATTTTTGATATACTTCTGACCAAGAATTATTTGCCGGTGAGCCCTTTACCGTATATTGTACCGGCAATCGTGGATTGGTTGGGTAGTTCATACTAAAATCCATCGATTCGTTATCCATAATTAAAAAAACCTTGCTTGCCCCAACACGCAACTGACCAATAATGGGTTCTTTTAACTTGCCTTGCATCACAAATGAGCCATTTGCATCAATAGTCGCCGTATCAATTACGCCATTTCTTCCTTTTTGCAAATCATCTAAAAATATTTTCAACTTAGCGGGCGCATTGGCAATGTTTCCTTTAATTACGTATCCATCCGTTTTGACAGAGCCACTGCTTTGAGTGCTTGCCTTGTCGTTAACGCATCCAACACTTATAAGTAAGCTGAAAATAATTATATAATATGTGTTGTACCACATGGTTTTATTGATTTAATTTTTCTGTTAATAATTTGTTGACCAATGCCGGGTTGGCTGTTTTCATTTTTTTCATAACGGAACCTACAAAAAAACCATGTAATCCTTTTCTGCCTTTTTTAAAAGCGGCAACTTTATCTGGATTATCTTGTAAAACCGTATCAATTATTTGTTCAATATCGCCAGCATTGGAGCTTTGACGCAAATTTAGTGATTTTATTGCATAATCAACAGTCAAATTATCATCATTGAGCAGTGCCGGCAATAACTTTTTACTTGCCGCATTGTTCGTCAATATGTTTTCATCAACTGATTTTATGATGTTGGCTAACTTTTGAGGGCTTAAGGGTAGGTTTTGTATGGCAACATTATTTTCATTTAGGTAAGATTTTATGGAGCCCGATAACCAATTGGCAATAGCTTTGAAATTTAAATTGAGCGCAGCTACTTTTTTAAAATAAGTCACCATGTCTTTTTCTGCACTAATTACTTTTGCATGGTATTCATTAAGTTGATATTGGCTTTGTAATTCTTTTTGAACTGCTTCGGGTAGTTGTGGCATTTTTTCTTTAATATCGTTAAGCCAAGCTTCTTTTATTTCGATGGGCATTAAATCGGGTTCGGGGAAATAGCGATAATCAAACGCCATTTCTTTACTGCGTTGCACAAAAGTAGTTCCTGTTTTGGCATCAAAACCTTTGGTTTGCTGTTGCACCGTTTGCCCTTGTTGCATTTGTTTTTTTTGATTGGCAGCTTCGTATTCAATAGCGCGTTTAATGTTGCGTAAAGAGTTCAGGTTTTTAATTTCTACCCGGTTGTTGAGTTCGGTACTTCCTTTTAAACGAATAGAAACATTGGCATCGCATCGTAAGCTGCCTTCTTGCATATTGCCGTCTGACACTTCGATGTATTGCGCAATTTGCCGAATGGCTGCCACAAAAGTACGGGCTTCCTCACCGCTTCTAATGTCGGGTTCGGTAACTAATTCTAACAAAGGGGTGCCGGCTCTGTTTAAGTCAATTTCACTCATGGTCGGGTGTTGATCGTGTATACTTTTACCCGCATCTTCTTCCATATGAATACGGTTAATTTGTATCTTTTTGGTTTGTCCTTCAAGCTCTATATGTAACCAACCTTTGGTGCAGATGGGTAGATTGTCTTGTGTGGTTTGAAAGCCTTTCGGTAAATCGGGGTAGCTGTAATTTTTACGATCGAAATAACAATGTGGGCTGATTGCGCAATTGGTTGCCAAGCCCATCTTCATTGCCATTTCAACAGCGGCTTTGTTGATTTTGGGTAATACGCCAGGATAACCTGTTGTGATAAAGGACACGTTTTGGTTAGGCTCTTGCCCAAAAATATTGGGGTCGGGCGCAAATAATTTGCTCGCCGTTTTTAGTTGAATGTGTATTTCTAAACCGACTACCGTTTCGAAATTAGATTGATTGTTCATGGATTCTATTGCCAATAAATTGAATTATTATTTAAGATGCCGGTATTTCTTCTTGCTTAGGAATGAGAAAAAAATAAATGTACATTCTGACTTTGCAATTTTCTGACATTCTTCGTGGAAAAGCCTTGCCTTAGCTCCACTAAGACAGCGTTTTTCGCCTCGTGTATCAAAAATTTGCTTTATCATAGATAGTAAATTTATATTCTCATCTTTCCTTATAAATTGAAAAATTGATTTGAGCTTTTAGTGCATTGAACAACTTGATTATTGTTTCAAAAGTAATGTTACACATCCCTTCTTCAATCTTAGAAATTTGAGATTTTTCTATACCCGCCAATTGACTTAATGCTTCTTGACTTAACTTTCTTTCTTTACGGAGTTGTTTAATTTGCTCAGATAATATTTCTAATTTAAGTTCTTGTTCATAGGCATCTCTCTTAGGTATACCAATTTTGCCGAGATGTGCATCTTTTAAATCATCTAATCTAATTGATTTCATAAATATTATTTTCTTAAAAAAAATAATTTTGTTTAATTTTTAGTGCTTTATCTTTCTCCTTTTTGGGTGTTCGATTTGTTTTTTTTATTAAATCCGTGTGTTGTCACTATTAATGTTTCCTCTTCGCCTGTTTTATCCCAAAAAGCAAACAACCGGTAAAATTTTTCGTGGTCTCTTTCTCTAAATTCCTATATATCATTTCCAATATTTTTAAACCATTTGCCTTTTAATGCTATCCGTGTTTTATCAAAAGATTTCAAAAATTTTGATTGAATTTTTTCGGGTAAAGTATTAAAATAATCGTTAGCCTCCTTAAGTAAAACTATATCAATTGGTTTATTCAAGTTTGCCACCAAAAACAAATATACAACACTGTTGGCATACTTGAAATAATGAGCATTCGAACTCATTATGAATTACCATAAATATTTCAATTCCATTTTTTTAATTGATTCCCATTCTTTAGGAGGCTAAAACAAAAATTAAGAATTAAAGATTTATACTTTAGTAAATTCTTGTTCTTTAACTTCAAAACAAAGCTCTGATTTCATTACTTCAAATATTTTAACCGCCTCATTTTCACCCCAATATTCCGTGTAGCTTTTGGACTTCACTTTGTTATGCAAGCTTATCCATAACAGGCTTACCTGATGATGTTCGTGTTCCTTGATTCAGAAATTTGCTTTAAGCTTCCTTTAGACTATGCCTCACAGTAGACACACCCTTACTGTCTGCTAATGCTTGGTCTCTACATACCCACATAGCAGATTTGCACCACCTAGTTATCGATGATGCACGGCACACATAGAAAAAACTCGATGTAACAACACCAAGCTTCATCAAATATTATTGGTATGTAAACTTTAATCTTTCTTTACCGCTTTTGAATTTGATTGCTCATCATCTATTGCTTTATCAGGGTATTGTTTAAGCTGCGAATTTACAACTTTAGCAGACGGATGAATGGTATTTAGTTTTTTATTAATTAAAGTATTACTTTTTACCTTTTTGATGGTAAATTCAACCGGTTTTGCCTCATTTGTTTTTTTTGTGGATTTAGTATTACTATCAGTTTGTGCCATTACTGAAATAGATAACAATACGGCACAGATTAATATTAATAAATTTCTCATGTTATTCATATTCTATATTTACTACTTTTTATTATTGAGTTGCTAAAGATAAAATTTTTTGCGTTAATTTTCAAAGCACCAAACATCATTACTAGTAAAGCCAAAGTATTGGCTTAGGGTTGGTATTTGCAGGGTGCAATCAGGCACAGTATAATCTAATGTAATGGTCCAATTCAAATCGTTAATAAAGCATATCAAATTATACATTCACCTCATAAAATATGCAAGTCTTTTATCAATTATAATCTATTGTTTATACATAAATTAATTTATGTTATAATTAAATTTAGTTAGTTTTTTAACAGTCTGACGAAGTATATCGAAAAATGGCAAAGACAGAAATGTAGATTTATTTTTGTAGCATTACTAATAAAAAAAGGGCGGTTCCTTTTTAGAAACCGCCCTTCATTATTTTATTAAAAAACTTTAATGGTTATTTTTTTCTAACCGTTTTAAAAGCCACTGTATTGAAACCCATTTTTAAAGAACCCATTACCATTAACAATAAAGCTAAAGATATTAAACCCCATTGGCTTAAGGTTGGTATTTGAACGGTACAATCCGGTACTGTATAATCTAACACAAAAGTACAAGTAGAATCATCATCTGATGTGAAGGTTACCAAAATATTAGTTCCTGCGGCAACACCCATTTCGGTTAACATCATACCATCCATACCGGCTGTTACACCACCTATGGCTACATCCGTTGTCCAACTTGAACCATTGCTCATTACTACAAAGGTAACATCGGCAGTATCATCACTTGGGTCTTCCATTGTACCACCATCATTACAAACAAATGCTGAAACGCCTACAGAGAAATTACATTCTCCAGGAATAATACAGCTACCATCATCACAGTTAGCTGCTGCATCATAATTGGTAGCAGTTGCATCTGTACAACCTAATACGGGTGTTTCTTCATTAATACAGGCACAATTTGCTGGATCCCAGGTTCCACCGAATGGACCTGCGGTACAATCAGCATTACAAGTCATATCATAAGGATTACATGTACCGTCATCAACTGTTGCAGTTGAATCAAAGTTATCTGCGCAAGGATCTGTACAACCCATTACGGCTCCTGCACAAGTAGCCCCTGTAACACAAACAGCCGGGTCAACATCATAACAAAAGGGAGATAGATCAACCGTTAAAATACCAGCAGGTAAACCTAAGGCAGCTCCTAGATCAACTGTTCCACCGGCTCCATTAGCAATTAAAATTTCAATGGTTGCCAAGTCAACTGTAGCGCCGCCTGCTAATGCCTGAATAGCAGCGTAAACAGCAGCTAATGTATTGCCATTAGGAGGCAAACCTAAGCTTAAGCCTAAGGCAGCAATAGCAGCTTCAATTTCTCCAATTATTACATCTAATTCTGTTTGAATATGGGTAATTGCTGTAACACATACAGTTGCACCGTCAGCCAAGCCATCAACCGCAGCTTGAGCATCGGCTAAAGCACCAACTGATATAATTCCGTCTGGAGTTCCGGTTACTGTACCGGCAGCATCATCTATTACTAAATATTCTGTAATTTCTCCAGCATTGGCACTTCCATCGGCTACATCAGTAACGGTGCAAGGACTTCCAAAAGTACCATCTCCGCAGTCTGTACAATCAATGCTCATAGTTGGTGCATCAGCAGCGCAAGGTTCCATCATACCACAAGCAGCAGAACTTACTGTTACACAATATACTTCAGATTTGTCTACGCAGAAGTCAATACCAAGTGCCACTAAATCAATTTCTTGATCACCAATAAGGCCAGTTGGATCGGTAATAGTTATTATTTGATTATCTATGAAGTTACAAATTTGGGTTTCATTAAATCCAAAAAAGCCATTTAACAAATCTAAAAACGGAGCAAACTCAACAGGTGTAACACCCGGACAATAGCCAACATCTCCAAGACAAGTTAGTCCTACAAATGGAACATCCACACATAAAGTGTTACAAAGTAAATTATCAACAAATGCGGTAACGGCATCTAAAGTACCTTGCGTGTAAGCCAATTGATAAATACAAGCGGTCTCACCATCTGCTAAAGATGATAAATCTAAAGTAGTAGCTCCGGCTGCAGAAACGGTTACAATATTACCTGCTGCATCTACAGCTATATAATTGGTACTAACCATTGCATCAACAACACCGTCACCATCGCTATCATATCCTCCAGTTGCAGGGTCAAATATAATACTGGCATCAACTGGCTCCGCTGCATCATTACAAACTTCTGTTGGTGCATCAGCTACAGCTTCGCCTGCCATTGCATCACACAAAGCTCCAGTAGCCATACAAACACCAGGTACTGTAGTTACTTCTGCCGTTGGACTGGCAGTTGTCATATCTTCATCACACAAACATCTTACGGTAACTGTAATAGCAGTTGTTTGATCGTAAGCGGGCACAGTTGTTACCCAAGTTGTACCACCATCGGTAGAATATTCGGCAGTAGCACCTGTAGGACAGGTAATTGCATCAACAACACCACCTTCTAAAGTCATACCATCTGCTCCACAAACACTTTCAGTAACAGTTGGAGCTGCAGGTGCTGCCATTAAGTCTGCTTCAATTGCACAAGCTCCGCAAGAAATAACTGTTAAACAATGCGTATTGGTTGAAAAATCACAACAAAAACCATCTGGCTCTAAACCTGGTATAGTTGTTAAATCAACTACAAGGTCAGGAAGCAAACCACCTGGTAAGGCTGATAATGGTATAGTTATTTCTTGATTTATACACCATAAAGCAATATCATCGGAAGTGAAATTGAATCCAAAACCTTCTAAAGCACCATTTAAACCATTTAAAACACCTGATAAATCAAGCGTACCAAATGGACCCAAAAAGTCAGAAGCACAAGGTCCAGTAATAGGAACACAAATGCTACTTAATTGAGCATCTAAAAAAGCGGTAACAATATCTAAAGTTTCTTGTGTGTAAGCTACTGAAACAACACAAGCCTGATCGCCGACCATTAAACCTGTTAAATCTAAAACGGCTGTACTCGAAACAGTTATAATATCATTAGCCATTGTAGGGTCAACAATTACATAGTTTTGATTTAAAGAAGGGGTACCTGCTACTTCTGGATCAGCGAAAACAGCCGTTACATCAACTGCTCCTAAATCGGTATCGCATACATCTGCGGTTGCAGGAGTTGGTTCTCCAGCATCTACTGTGCAACCACCTGCAGGTGTGCAAACACCAGGTACTGTGGTTACTTCTGCCGTTGGACTGGCAGTTGTCATATCTTCATCACACAAGCATCTTACTGTAACTGTTATTGCTGTTGTTTGATCGTAGGCAGGTACAGTTGTTACCCAGGTTGCACCGCCATCAGTAGAATATTCAGCAGTAGAACCGGTCGGGCAAGTGATTGGGTCAACCACACCACCTTCTAAGGTTACACCATCTGCCGCGCAAGCACTTTCTGTTACAGTTGGAGCGGCAGGGGCAGCAATTAAGTCTGCCTCAATTGCACAGGCTGCAGGAGCTGCACAAGGCGAACCATCTGCTGCACAATCAACTACTTCCATACAGTAATCAGCTGAGTTAGCACCAGCAGCAGTATCGCCACCAGTAAGCAAACCACACACAGGTACATTGGTAATACCTAATGCTCCCAACTGATCTAATTGGGGCAGTAAAGTTACCACATCGCCAACTGAAACTGAACCACCACCGCCAAGCGAACCAGCTAATGTAAATAAATCAGCTAAACTTGCTGGAACAGGAATTGGACAAACCGGAGCACCTGCTAAAGATTCAGCAGCACTGCAAGCAGAAGGATTATTGTTAATTTCAGTAACTAAATCCATTATTTGCATCAAATCGTAGCAAAACCCAGTCATGCAAACATTATCACCCACAGCTAAACCCAATGCAGTCGGGTCAATTACACCATCTACAGAAACACCAAGAACAGCTGCACCACCATCACCTGTTGCAACATCACCAGGATTAGTTATTACAAAATCGTAATTAGGACTTCCACAATCTCCAGCGAAATCCACAGCACCTGCAGAATCAGCAGGGGAAGAGCATTCTGGAAAAGCGCCATCAGCACAGACTACCTGTCCTGTATAAGCAGGATTTGTAGCTGCAGCAGGTTCTGTTGCAGGATTTGAAGGGCCTGCAAAGCCACACTCGTTGTAGGTTTGTGCTACCGTAATATTGCCTAAAAAGCAGCAAGTAACAAACAAACTAAATAGTAATATTAATTTTCTCATATTATAAAGAGGTTTAAATTTTTTCTTTTAAAGGTGTAAAAATAGGAATTTATATGATAATTACCGCAAAAAATAGTACTATTGATGTCATTAAATTTACAAGCGTCAAACTTTGCAATAATTGAAAAATACAGTGTCATATGTTGTCGTTACGCTAATTATATTTTTAATTTATGCTAAATCGGCAAATTATAGTTATAATTTAGATGACAAATTTGCAACTTCTATCCATCCATCCGTAAAAAAAGGCATAAAAGGAGTATCTGAAATACTCACCAGTCCATATATGGGCAAAAACGAACCTCGTTATGGAGGTTATAGACCCATTACCCGAATTACGTATGCCATTGAGTACAGTTTGTTTGGCGAAAAGCCTAACATTAGCCATATTTTAAATATTTTTATTTATGTGCTGTGCTGCCTACTTTTTTTTCATTTGGTAAACTATTTATTTGCAGAGTGGGAATGGCCTTTTTTATGGGCTGCCGTTTTACTTTTCACCCTTCATCCGCTTCATGTTGAAGTGGTTGCCAGTTTAAAAAACCGGGAGGTATTGTTGTCTTTTTTGTTTGGTATTTCGAGCCTGATAATTTTAATTAATAATGAAAATCTGTTGCGTTTAGTTTTGTCCATTGTACTATTTACGCTGGCCGTTTTTAGTAAGTTAGATGCAGTTTTCTTTCCAGTATTTGCTGCATTTATATTTTATTTTTTTGGTAGATGGTCTTTAAAAAAGACGTTGATTTATGG
>CALHDG010000216.1 GCA_938023075.1 uncultured Chitinophagales bacterium | reverse complement strand
ATTTTTTTTCATAATATTTTAATTTCCTAATTCTTTTGAAAACAATTTAAGCACTTCTTCAGAGGATTTAACTCCAATGTATTTAAGATATGCATTCAATTCGTCTTGGTTAACATCTTTTGAAAGTGTAATTGATAATTTACTGTGCTTAAATGAAACTTCTGCATTAAATTTTTCTTTTTCATTGATATTGGATTCAATAATCTCTTGATCTATGAATTGCAATTCCTGAAGATTCAATTCGAAGTCTAACACTTTTTCGGAATTAGTTTCTTGTGCTACAGAATAGGATGATAGGGCAACCACCCTGTTTTGTGCATTTAAATTTGTTAAGCTAATCAGAAACAAGGCTGTTAGCAAAAAAATTAGTTTTTTCATTATAATTAATTTAATTTGTTTGATAATCAATTGTTATATAGTTTAAGTTAATTTTAAGATGTAAAAATTACTATCTTTATAGAAAAGATGTACTTCTTCATATATAATTATACTTTAATGGTTAACAAGTTTAGTAGTGCAGATAGTAAAATAATATTACAAAGTAGGAAAATATTTACCATTCTCCTAATAATCGACTAAAATGTTAAATACATTACAAGAGTAGTTGAAGTGGCAATGTTGAAATTAATATTATCTTTAGGGCATAAAAAGTTAACAATGAAGCATATTTACACAATTATTGGCGCACTGATACTTTTTTCACAGGCTTATACTCAACCTTTGTGCAATGGCAGATATGAGGCACCGATTTTTGAAGATATTCAAGTAGATACAATTACTTATAGCGATGTTACCGGTTTTAAAATGGATGTTTACAGTGCGGCGGATGATGAGTATGATAGCTTGAAACCATTGGTGATTTTAGCTCACGGCGGTGCATTTTATTTAGGCACGCCTCAAACACCTACTATGCAAAAAACCTGTACTGAATTTGCTAAAAGAGGTTATGTAGCTGCCAGCATAGAATATACATTAACCAACTCGTGGAATTTAATTGATTCTTTACACATGATTGAGGTGGTGATGAAAGCCATTGGTGACGGAAAAGCAGCTATAAGATGGTTTAGGCAAGATGCCGATGATCTTAATCAGTTTCAAATTGATCCTGAGCAAATATTTGTAGGAGGTAATTCTGCAGGAGGAGTGTTGATGACAAATTTGGCATTTATTGACGAAACAGATGAACTGCCTTATCATATGGATTCAATTATTATGGCGAATGGAGGATATGAAGGGGCAGCAGGCAATTTTGGATATCCTTCAACAGTAAGTGGTGTTATTAATATGGCGGGTGCCATCTACAAACCAGATATAATTGATGAAAATGATGATATTCCGGTGATTAGTTTCCACGGTGATGCTGATGGCGTAGTGCCATTTAATTGTAATCAGGTGTTTTGGGAATCTGAGGAATTGAGCAGTATCGATTTAGTTATCTTATGCGGAAGTGAACCAATTCATCAACGTTTAGACGAATTAGGCATTACAAATGAGTTACATATTTTTGAAGGAGATAATCATACGCCTTGGGAAGCTGCAGGAGCCGGAGAAAAACGCAATTTAGTCATTAATAAAGCTGCAGATTTTATATTTAATTTTCTCAATTGCAATATTTTAAGCACCCCAATTGTTAATAATAGTTATGATCAAACTATAAATGTACATCCTAACCCAATTGTGATAAAATCAACCCTACATATAGGGAACTTTGGCACGAATTCTGTTGTTAATATTAATATCTTTGACAATGTAGGTCGATTAGTTTTTACAGAAAACACCAAAAAAACTGATTTCGTTATTCAAAGAGGAGTTTTCCCAACGGGAATGTATGTTCTGAATGTTAAAAATGAAAAATTTTCAAAAAATTTGAAGATTTTATTAGAATAATGAAACTTTTTTGTAAATTTGACCGTTTAGATTAATAAATGGGTCAAATTTTTAAAAAATACGACCTGTTAAGTAATGTTTTTTCATAGTGAGTAGGTTTTGGGTTAAGAATATAACCCAGTCCAGCCCCTCCCGGGGCTGGTTTTTTTGTTTTTAGCCGTTTCTTTCATTAAGTTAGCCCTTTCTTAATTAATTAGGTTTAAAAATATGGCGTTAACTCCATCAAATATGTTGCCTTTAGGTACAGAAGCTCCTTCATTCAATTTATTAAACTCGGTATCTAACCAAACAAATTCTTTACAAGAGGTGAAAGGAGCAAAAGCAACGGTTGTTATGTTTATTTGCAATCATTGCCCTTATGTTAAACATTTAAATGAAGGTATTGCCGATTTAGCGAATACATATCAAGCCAAAGGTGTTGGTTTTGTGGCTATTTCTTCTAATGATGTAGTCAATTATCCTGATGACCATCCTGATCAATTGAAAGCTCAAGCTGAGGAATTTGGTTTTGACTTTGCTTATTTATATGATGAAAACCAGGAAGTAGCCAAATTATATGATGCCGCTTGCACTCCAGATTTTTATGTGTTTGATGAAGCATTGAAATTAGCTTATCGCGGGCAGTTTGACGATTCGAGACCGGGCAATGGCAAAGCGGTAACTGGTAAAGATATTCGTAAAGCTATTGATGCCTTATTGGCAGGTGAAAAAGTAGAGGACAAGCAGGTGCCGAGCATTGGTTGTAATATTAAGTGGAAGAAGGGATAATTTAAAGATGCAAAATTTAAACATCTATTTTTGACTGCCTAAGTAGTTAACTTAAGTTTCGGTATAAAAATAATTGCTGGTCCAATGGAACCTGTTCCATTGTGTTAACTAAAATAAGGTAGCTTTATTACAACAAGTGAACAGATTCACTTGGATTTATATTTTATAGTTAAAGAATAATTCAAAAATAACTGTCCATTTTTAGCTTTGAGATTTTCCGATCTACTTCATTAAAAATACTCGTGTTAGCACCACTAAGCCTGCGTTTTTTTACTTGTATATCAAAAAATCTCTTTGCTAAAATTTGAACATTTATTTTTTCATCATTCCTAAGTTGATTTAATGTTATTGAATACTTTAATTTTCATAAATAATTTATAATTAAACTATTATGAAGTAAATACTACTGCCGAAACTTGAGTAGTTCATATAAATTTTTTTAGTACAAAAGGATAAGTTTATGAAATTGGTTGATACTTTTTTGTTTTAGAGTGCTATCATTTTTTCTTTGTACGAAGAACTAAGGTTTTTAAACTAGCTTCAATTTCCAAGCCAACAGTGCTAAAGTGCATTGGGTTATTTAGCAGCTAAGTGCTGTTTTTCGAATGGAAATATTCGTCATTCAAAATTGGGTGTTTAGTGTTCGATATTCGATATTTTTTGGTTGACCATTTAGTGAATAACGAATATCGATTAACGAATAATGAATGTTGAATTATTTTTAATGTATAAATAAATGACATTCAATGTCCCGAAAGACACTTAGATAGAATTGCAGTGGTTATGCTATTTTGTAGCGAAGGATATGCAGCCAAGCAATAGCATTTGAACGGAAAGCGGAACCCACGTTATTGTTAGGCTGCAAAATGTTGCTTCAAAAAAAATAATTGAAGAGTGTCAAATACTTTGTTTATTTGAATAAACTTGCCTGAAAAAAGGTTTGAAATTCAAGCTAAAATTAATATGGAACTATTGATTCACCAAATCGGGATTGCCCATTAAACCGGCATTGTAATTTCGAATACATTGACGAATTTGTTCTTCATTGTTCATTACAAAAGGTCCGTAAGAATAAACCTGTTCATCTAAGGGTTGCCCGCCTAATACCAAAAATTCGGAAGCCTTATTCGCATATATATTTATCATGCTATCACCCCGTTGGTATAAGATGACCTGATTTTTATGGGCTTGCTTAGCATCTGCTAATTCCAAAGCCCCATCAATAATATATAAAAAAGCGTTGTGAGTAGGATCGGTTGGGATATCCAAACGGCTGTCTGCCTTCATCTTTACATGATAATAAAATGCTGGAGACTGCAAAGCTATTTTTGATTTTGCCTGAAACAATTTACCCAACACCACTTGAATACTGTACTGTTCCGTTTCAATAAAATCCATATCGCTTAGCCGGTATACGCTTGTGCTGGGTTCATCAAATTTATATTTTGAAGGCGTGTTTAACCAAATTTGAAAGCCATGATATAAACCACCATCGTCATATAACTGCTTACCAGATTCTTCCATATGTATGGCTCCTTTACCAGAACTAAACAGCATAAAATCGCCTTTGCTTATTTGAAAATCGTAGTTTAAACTGTCTTTATGATGACCAGTACCTTGAAGAAAATAAGTAGTAGGTGTAACACCGGCGTGTGGATGTGCATCAACCCGTAGAGGGTCGCTTCCGGCATTTAAATTAATAGGACCAAACTCATCAAACAATACATAAGGGGAAACATAATCTAATTGATTGCCAGCAAAAGCTCGCATAACCGGCAAGGTACCTACGTTTATACTATCAGCATTCAATATCCGATAAATTTTCCGTTGAGTGTTTTGATGATACATACCAGAATGAGCCACTAAAAGCGATTGATTAGCAAGACTTAAGCCTACTATGGCAGATCCATGAATAAATTCCCTTCTTTTCATCGGTTAAAGATATAATTTTTAGGATAAACCTGTTTTTTGCTAGATTAGTTCATTGCTAAAAATGACTCCCGTACTATTTTGTTAATTAGTGTTAATTGGTATTTCAAAATATGATTTTCTATGTTATTTTTGGTCTTATTTTTAATTTTAAAATCAAATCAAAATAAGAAGATTTAATCATGAACAAATTTAGTTATTTATTAATTTTTTGTCTATTTTTCGGTTTGGTGTCATTTGCTCAAACAGGAACTTTAACGGATACGGTAACCGAAAAAAAAGTTAAAGTAAAAATTAAGAGCAGTGATATAGTACCAGAAAGCAGTAGATTGATGTGGACCGGTTATAAACCTTTAGGTCAACACGAAGGCGAAATAAGTGTTCAAAAAGGTCAATTGGATTTTCAGGATGGCACCTTAGTAGGTGGGGAAGTTACTATTGATATGACTTCGCTAACTTGCACCGATATTGAAGACCAAGCCACCAACGGCAAATTGGTAGGGCATTTAAAATCTGCCGATTTTTTTAATACGGTAGACCATGGAACTGCCACTTTAAAACTTAAAAAGGTAGTGCCTTATGGTGAATTTGATACACAATCAGACAAAAGTACTGGTGAGCTTTACAAAGTAGTTGCCGATTTAACCATTAAAGGTATTACCAAAGAAATCAAATTTAAAACTAATCTTTATCGTTATACGGAGAGTGGCGATTATGTTTCTGTAGTTGCGCGCATTACCTTAGATAGAACAGATTTTGACATAGAATATGGTTCCGGTTCATTTTTTGATAGCCTAGGCGACAAACTGATTTATGATGAGTTTGACATTAGTGCCTCACTAATGGTGAATACCGCAACCTTTAAATAATAAATCATTTAAATTTAATAAAAAAGCATACTTATAATTTAAGTATGCTTTTTTTTATGCAAGGCATGCAACTTAATTAGGGGTATTTAAAAATGCCTACTCTATTTAACCACATGGGGTAAGGCTTTTCGGCATCCGCCTTTTTGGGCATCTAAAATTTAGGATCGCTTAATAATTGGATCGTTTAGCAATTAAGGTTGTTTAGTGTTTGAGAAAGCGTGATTTTTATTCTACATCAATTTAATAGTTTGTTTTTTTAGCAATAAGATGGAACAATTGGGTTAACCTATTCATATCTTATTAATTTATTGACTGCAAGGTAGCCCAAGCTTTGCTTATTTTCTGGCAAGCATGATGAATGGTTGGTTTGGGATGATGAATGGATACTATTTATTAGTGAACTGAAACTGTGGAGCTAAAAATTGAGAGCACTATTTAATAATATGCTTCACACATTAAGTTTACCTGCAATAATATTCTCGGCAAAATCGATCAATTAGGCAACCAAAAAAAAATATCGCCGTACAACTTGTAGTAAAATAGTTATATATGTTCATCTCTCTATCTACTCGCTGCACTAAAAGTCTATTATCTACATACATAGTGTTATTTAGTATATTTTTTTCAATGTATTTGAAAGCTCAAAATGCGCCCTATCCTTATCAACCGGAAAATACCAATACTGTAAATACAGAAACGCCCATTTTAAAGTGGGCTGGCAGCACTCAGTTTGCGTATTATAAAGTTGAAATTTTTGATTGTTCCTATTACGAAGGGTCTAGCTTCAATTCTGTTGAATTAGAAGATTACACATTGACGTATTATGAAAATGACCGACCGGGCTATGAAAGTTCTGCCTTAACTAATCATGAAATGCGCAGTGGAGACTATATTACGATTGATGACGCAGGTACAGAAATCATTTCGTATGTAAATGATTTTAATTCTGTTGTGAGTGTGCCTGTTGCTGCTTCTGGTTCTGATTTTGAAGGGATTACTTATTTGTATGGAGATTATTTTGCTATAGTAGAAGAACGTTTAGATCAACTAACCTTTTTGAAATTTAACTATGGCAGTAATGGTATTCTTCAATCTACCAGTCATATTATTACCAGAAGTTTAAACAATGCATTTATTACCGGTGCAAACAATGGCTATGAAGGCACTACATATGACCCGCGAAATCAAAAAATGTATTTAATTAAAGAATATAGCGACAAAAAAATATTTGAGTTCGCTGCTCCACAAGCTCCTAATTTTAATCAAACCATCAACTTGACTGAACCTTTTAATTTAGAGCAAGTGCCTTGGTCTCCTGATGATGTTGCCGGACTTTATCATATGTCGTTGAATCCTGCCTTTTCTGCAACAGCAGCTGGTGATCATATTTTGTTACTTAGTGAAGAATCTAATTCAATTTATGAAATAGATTTAGATGGAAATTTAATTAGCCAAATGCAATTTAATTTACGCGGCATTTTAGGTTCGTACACTAATGGTTTTTTTCAGCCAGAAGGTATTACTTATGAGGATGGGGTGATTTGGATTGCCAGCGAAGGCAGTGGAAATAATCCTGCTAAATATTTTGGCTTCAAAAATTTTGGATATGAAGCACCTTATGCGGCAACCGGCAATTTGGTGTACAGTAAAAATTCGATAACAGGCATCCAACTTTCCATTCCAGCATGTGTTTTGAAAAATGGAACAGAATATTGTTGGAAAGTGACCGGCTATACCTCAGCAGGAATGCCAGCCGAAAGTATGGATTATAGTTTTTATGTACAAGCTTCAAGTAGTGCTTGTGTTTGCCCGGTCAACGTTGTTCATACGCAGGGAAGTACGGTTATCAATCTTGCAGATTATGAAGCCTCAAATACCATTCAATCAAATTTAGATATTGGTAATTTATCTGAACTTAATTATTATGCAGGTAATGAAGTTACGATGAATAATGGTTTTACCATTGATCAGCAATGTGATTTTTTAGCAACTATACAGGATTGTAATTAAAAGATAATTAGTTAGTCGAATAATAAATTGAGCAGTTTACGCTTATTCTATCTTATCAAAAGTAAACATTTGAATTTTCGTAGCAGTCATTTATTCATTAACAAGAGCTAGTATTTTATTTCCATACACATTTATAATTCTTTGTGTACATTTGGGCTTTAGTCACTAAATATATGTGTTCCAAAACAGCCTTTTTTTTAATAGTCATACTTTATATGGCTGCTGTAATGCCAGTTTCTGCTGAATATACTGTAACCGGTAAAGTAAGCTTAAAGGGAGAATGGCGTTATGAAATATTTTTAGCTACTATTGATAAATTAGATGATTATTACAATGCCAATGCTGCCCATATTGTAAATTTTGCCCCTATTGAAGATGACGGAAGTTTTACCTTAACCGGAGATAACTTACCCGAGCACCCTCAATTTTACCGCTTATATTTAATTAAAGCAGAACATTCGGAGTTTAACGCTTGTTTATTTGTGGGTGGTGAAGAGCACAATTATATTCACGTGATTTTAGATAATCAGTCTACCTTAGAAATTTGGGCAGATACCAGCCAGTACGCACCTTTTAGTGATTATTCGGTGGTTGGAGATATGGACAATGTGATGATGAAACACTTAACGCAATTAGTATATCCAAGTTATTTGTTTTACGAACTTAAATTTCCTGCAGAAATTAAATTTTCTATCGATAAATTAAATCGGGATTTATTTGAATTTGCAGACACTTGTTCCAGTACCTTAGTATCATTGGCAGCAATCAACAATACCGATTACGATGCCTTTATTAAAACCCATGCGGCTCAATACGAAAGTATCGGAAAGGAGTTAAACCAGCAGTTAAAAAACCATCCCTATACCAAAGACTATCATAGAAAACTAAGGTATCATAAAGATGAAGACTATTCCACAACTACTTCTTTGTTATGGAAACTATTTGGGCTTGGTATGGCATTATTATCAATACTATTATTCTGGCAAAATCAGCAATTGAAAAAGCAGCATAAGCAATTAGCCAAACCGCAAGCTACTAAAGCCAACGTTCAGCTAACCAGCCAGGAAATCAAAATCCTTCAGTTTATTCAACAAGGTAAATCTAATAAAGAAATTGCATCCGAACTGTTTATTGAGTTGAGTACCGTAAAATCACACATTAATAAATTGTACGCAAAATTAAATGTAAAAAGCCGCAAAGAAGCCGTACAAATGGCAGAAAGTTTTTAAAATTGCATCTTTTTTTTCATCCCCTTATACAATATTTTCCCAACCTTAAATGGTAAATTTGTTGCAAGATTTTTATTAGAGTCGAAATGACAGGGAGGCTCTAGGTTAAAATATTCTTATTCTTCTCAATACAATGAGTAATACCAAATTGACCATAAAGTGCAACACAAATTTCGGTTTAATATCAGGAGCTATTGAATCAAGTTCAGCACAAGCTCTTCGTTAAAAAATACTCACCTTAGCCGATGATTATGTCTGTGTTTGGAGTTCATCAAATTAAATACAAAATATTTTGTCACTTTTTTAAAAGTTTATCCAAAAACTAAAGTAGCAGTAACTTTTGTATTCATTTTTTTTGAAGCGAAACCTAATAGCATCATAGTAACCTTGGTCCCGCTTTCCGCTCAAATGCTATTTGCAATGCTACAAAGCCCACGCTGCATAAATAGCATAACCGCTACAATCGGGGCTAGTTAAAAACTTCCGTTCTTCGTAAAAAGAAATACGGAGGCACTCGAAAACAGGAAAGTATCAACCACTTTGATACACTTGTTCACTTTTTACAGTCAAATTGATAACATGCAATTATTAATTCTATGAAAATATCTTTCGGATCTTGCTCATTTTTATTGTTTTTAAAACAAAAACTAAACACGGCTTTATGCCATTTTTCATTAATTAAATGTTGCTCGTTTTTATAGTTGAATAATATATTGATCCCCTTCATACGGCATTGGTCTGCAAAGAGACAGTTATTTTTGAATTATTCCTAAATTCATAATTTTCAATCATTTAATAATTCAAATTTATAAGTGTGTTTTGTTTCATTATTTTTAATATTGGTAACCTCAAAATCAATGTCCATTTTACAGTTTAATTTAAAAAAATCCCTAATTCCTACCATAAAAGGAGAAAGCGTGGGAAACTCTATATGATCGGAGATCGACAAATTATTTAATACTCGTAAGTATCTATCAACACCATACAATTCAAAAATAGTGGTTTCCTTGCCCATTTCAATTACATTAAAATTATATTCTGGGCTAGCGTTATATATAGCGGAAATAAGTACTATTAAAAAAGACCTGCTATCAATAGGCATATCTTTAAATTTCTCGAAACATTGCTTGGCTTTTATTTGACCAATACTATAAAATGTTGTTTTTGAAACTTTGTCGATTTTATCATAACCAAATTCTTTTCCAATATTGTCTAAAAGTATCCCGTAAAAGGCACTTGTAACATTAGACAAATCTAAAACTAAATTTTCTGTAGTATTTGGAAAAAGTTTTTCAATTAATTCCTTTTGAAATGCTACATCATTTAAGGTGTCATTTTTTCTAATCTGCTTTAATCTCTCTAATAAATTTGCTTGTTCCATATTCATTACGTTTTATATTAATAATTATATAAAGCAAAAACACCCTCTTCTAAATAATATTGTGTACTTAACAAAAGCCTTCTTCCAATAGCTGATTGCGAAGCAATTAATATGCAGAATTACTAGAAAGGATGTAACTTTTTTAGTAAGTTAATTTATTGAAAAACAACACTTTAGTAAATTATACTAAACATTGCAAATAGTGCTTTGTATAATATATATCTAAGTGTCTTGAAGCCGATATTTGATTGAATAGTAAATATGGATGATCAAATTGATCTTTTAAATGACCAGATTGCATTAAAATCACACAGCAATAAATTGTACGCAAAATTAAATGTAAAAAGCCGTAAAGAAGCTGTCCAAATGGCAGAAAGCCATTAAAATTAAGGGTGTACAACCCTTGCTCCACCTTTTTTCCATCCCCTTGTACATTGTTTTCCCACCCTTAATTTGTTGTGCATCGCAATATATCGTTCGTTATTTGTACGGTATTTCTTAATTTAAAATTTAATCAAAAAATGAAAGTTAACATCATCATGTATGGCGGCATATTAATTTTAAGTTGTCTGTTAATTGCACAAAGTTGCACAACTCAAACCAAAGCTAATGAAGCCAATAATATTATAGCAAAGGCTCAAAAAATTGAAACCAAAGCAAAGGTTGAGCATACCCAAAACACCCAAAACACCCATAACACCCAATTCTTGAACAAGAAAAATAATCCAACCAAAGTAGCTACTGCAAATGTTAGTGCCTTAAAATGGTACAGCATTAATGAAGTTGAACAACTACAAGCCAAGCAACCTAAAAAGATCATTGTTGATCTATACACAAGTTGGTGCAGATGGTGTCAGGTAATGGATCAAAAAACTTTTACCGATGCGGCTTTAGTAGAATACTTAAACGACAACTATTACATGGTAAAATTTAATGCAGAAACTAAATCAGAAGTACTATTTAAAGGTAAAACATACGGTTATCAATCTAAAGGACGAAAAGGTTATAATACCTTAGCTGCAGAATTGAGTCAAGGCAAACTATCTTATCCGTCGTTTGTAGTGTTAGATGAAAAATTGAATACCCTAAAAATAACCAGAGGTTTCCAAACTGCACCCCAATTTAAACAATCAATAGAAAGTGCCAATTCAATTTAATTGATAGTCCGACCAGTTTATCTAACCCATAAAGTAGTTAACACTTTTGCATTGATTTTTTTGAAGCGAAACCATGTGGCTTTATAGTAACGTGGGTCCCGCTTTCCGCTCAAATGCCATTTTGCCAACGCTACAAAGCCCACGCAAAAATGGCATAACCGCTGCAATCGGGGCTAGTTTAAAAACTTCGGTTCTTCGTAGAAAGAAAAAATGAGCACTCGAAAACAGAAAAGTATGAGCCACTTCTATAAACTTACCAAAAATCCCAATAACTAAATCTCCAAACAAGAAAATAAATTATTATAGATTTTAAAAATTAAACAAGTTCAGGACTTACTTCCTGAATTTGTTTTTTAAGCATGTTAGGTTTTAGAATCTATAAAAACCTCTTCCACTTTTCCGGCTACTTCCAAACCGGCATTTCTTCCGGTATCTTCTAATAAAACTTTTTTGTTTCGCTTATCATACAATTGTACCTCAATTGTCGAAGTCATACTTTCTTCAATTCTGCCATCCATAAAACCCATTATTGGTGAGGCTAATTGAGTGACAGCTTCGCGATGCGCTAAAATGTTTAAGCGATGATTTCGATTTTCAAATTGTAGCTCCACGTTGTGTGCATCGGCAAATGAGTGTTTAAGTTTAGTAAAGTTATATGTGGTAAACTGAATCAACCGGTCGTGCAGCCACACACCGGCAATAAAACCCACAAAAGAGCTACCCAACCAAGGTATTTTAGCAACCGATGATTTTAAAGAAATACCCGGTTTAGAAAAGTGATTGCTTTGCAGCCAAATATACCCACTTGGGAAAGAACGCCCCCAATCTTTTTCCAAATAGCCTCTACCATTATTAAAATCGATGAGTTCATTATTAATCGTTAAGCTACCTTTAATAGAATGGTTCATACTTAAAATGCCGTGATAACATTGCATAAACGGCACAAAGGAAAAAGGTCCCATAATACCAGGAGAATACCACTTACTTGGCCAGGGTACTTGATTGTTAAAAGATAAGTTGCCCTTAATATCCGGCAGATCAAGTCGAATAGTATTTCGGGTAAAAAAATTATTGGCTATTTGGACTTCGAATTTTCCAGCAGTTGGCATAAACTCAGTAGCCTCAAATTTATGATACACAGCCGATAAGTTTTTGCCATCCAACACTTGAATAAAGGCTTGTTGATTTCCATTTTCATCCTTGGCTATACCGGGGATAAAGGCAAACGCTTTCGTCTCATCGGCATTCACTACTTTATAATACCACCCTTCAAAATACTTTTTGGTTTTTCCCCATCCGTGGTATTGTTCTGGGTTAAATAAGGCTTGTAGTTTATTGTTTATCATCATTGAAAGTTACACGAAGTAGCGCATTAAAAAGCACAAGATTGACATTATCGTTTCCAAAACCAAAAATGGATGGTTACTTTTTATAATCAAATTGGTGTAAAACAAGAAATGAACATACTTTTTCTGATTTTGGAGATGACACCTTTTCAAAAAAGAGGTCACCTTTTCGCCTGTCATAGTTTCTAGCAGAGAGCTCTTTCGAATGCCTCCGTTTTTTGTTGTTTTACGAAGAACCAACGTTTTTAAACTAGCCCCGATTGCAACGGTTATGCCATTTGTGCATAGCTTTGCTGCGTTTGCTAAATGGCATTTGAGTGGAAAGCGGGCTGCGCCTTTCTTTGGTGTTCATTGTTTCGCTTCAAAAAAAATTAGTGCAATTGTGTCTACTTCTGTATTGTTTACATAAACTTGTCTATTTTTGCGCATCGAAATTATTATAACATAAATGATACAACTTTCAGAGCGGGTGCTCGCCTTAGAAGAATCTGCCACTATTGCGATGGCAGCCAAAAGCCGGGCAATGAAACAACAAGGCATAGACGTAATTAGTTTAAGCTTAGGGGAGCCAGATTTTGGCACGCCCAAACATATACAAGAAGCCGGTAAACAAGCTATTGATGAAGGCTATTCGCATTATACACCGGTGCCCGGTTACTTAGCGTTAAGGGAAGCCATTGCTGAGAAATTTAAAAGAGATAATAATTTAGAATATACGCCTGATCAAATTGTAACTTCAACAGGCGCCAAACAAACCTTGGTTAATTTAATGATGGTGTTAATTAATCCCGGCGATGAAGTTATTATTCCTGCGCCCTTTTGGGTATCGTATGCCGGACAGGTTGAATTAATGCAAGGCAAAGTAGTACAGGTAAAAGCCGGTATCGAAAACGATTTTAAAATAACACCGGCTCAATTGGAAGCCGCCATTACTGATAAAACCAAAGCCTTTATATTTTCATCACCCTGCAACCCAACCGGCTCTGTGTATAGCCAAGCAGAGTTAAATGGTTTGGCGGAAGTTTTTGCAAAGCATCCTAACATAATTGTTATAGCCGATGAAATTTATGAGCTGATTAACTTTATTGGCAAACACGTGAGCATTGGAAATGCCGAAGCGATAAAAGATCAAGTGGTTACCGTTAATGGTATCTCCAAAGGTTTTGCGATGACGGGTTGGCGATTGGGTTATATGGGTGCTCCATTAGCTATTGCCAAAGCTTGTAGTAAAATGCAAGGGCAATTTACCTCAGGTACTTCGGCAGTTACCCAAAGAGCTACAATTGCCGCCTTAAAAAGTGATTATGCGCCAAGCCATGCTATGCGCGATGAGTTTTTAAGAAGACGGGATTTTGTTGGCGAATTGTTGCGCTCTATTGAAGGCTTAAAAGTAAATACGCCCGAAGGTGCTTTTTATTATTTCCCAGATGTAAGTGCCTATTATGGGAAAGCCAATGGGGATTATGTGATTAACAACAACAATGATGTAGCTAACTATTTATTGGAGAAAGCCCACGTTGCTACTGTTTCGGGTGAAGCGTTTGGCAATGAACATTGTATCCGTTTATCTTATGCTTCATCAGAAGAGCAATTGCGCAAAGCTTGTGCCCGAATGAAAGCTGCTTTTGATGAATTATCTTAAAAAGATGACTATTGATTACTGAAGAAGCAAAGCAACTGTATCAGTCTTTTGCAAGTCAAAAAATTTTGGTAGTTGGGGATGTGATGATTGACCATTATTTAAGTGGTTCTTCCGACCGGATTTCACCGGAAGCTCCGGTGCCGATTGTTTTGGTACAAAAATCTGAACATAAATTAGGTGGGGCAGCAAACGTTGCAGCCAACTTGCAAAAGCTGGGCGCGCAAACTTTTTTGGTTGCCGTTTGTGGCGATGACCGCGAAGGTGCCATCTTAAAAAGAAAACTTCAACAAGCAGGCATTGACAATAAAGATACCTTGATTGTGAAGAACCGGAAAACTACCATTAAAACGCGCATCTTATCAAAAAAACAACAATTAATTAGAGTAGATGTTGAAGATACGGCACTGATTAGTCATAAATTAGCCAATGAACTTACTGAGCGGGTTGAAGCCATTATTCGACAGCACGAAATAACCGCAGTCGTCCTACAAGATTACAACAAAGGTTTATTGTCGCCTGTGTTAATTGAGAATGTAATTGCTGTTTGCCAAGAAAATAATATTCCTGTCATGGTTGACCCAAAGCATCAACATTTTTTTGCGTATACCCATTGTACTTTATTCAAACCTAATTTAAAAGAAATTGCTGCTCAGTTAGATTTTAAGATCAATCCATTAAATAAAAACCACTTAGACAAAGCAGCCGCCGCAATTTTTAAACAACTCCAAAATTCAATTACTGTCATTACCTTATCTGAACATGGTATTTATTATAAAATGAAAACTGGCGAAAGTGGTATCATCAAACCTCAAAGTTTAGAAGTTGCTGATGTGTCGGGTGCCGGCGATACCGTAATTGCTGCACTTAGTTTAGGGCTTGCGGTTGGTATGGATATCGAAAACAATATAAAAATTGCTAACGCTGCCGCCGGTATTGTTTGCCAAATGGCAACTGTTGAACCAGTATCGAAAATTAAGTTAGATGCGGTTGTTTTAAATTGATATCTTACTGTTAAATTTATTTTTGTAGCCTTACTTAGCATTATACTTTCCTGACTCGAGAAAGGCACGAAACCTTGCCAATAAACGGGTTGCCTCTGACCCTCGAATGGCAGATTTAGTTGGTTCAATAACAGACCCATCAAAAATAATTTTTGATGCCAAACGAATGGTTTACGGTGGCTTTGAATCGTTTATGCAATCAACCAAATAGCAAGAACTTTCACCAGATTTAACAGGTCAATTTAATTCTACATAAGATTATTTAAACAGGAGGATTAGATACCTTATAATAACGGGCAGCCACTTTGTTAAGCAGTAGCCTTGTTTAAAAAACCAGAAACCACATCGAAGGCTTTGGCTTTGGCATCTTCTAAATCATCATTTAACACCACTGCATCAAATTGACTTTTAAATTGTAACTCGTGTGCGGCTTTTTTTAAGCGACGTTCAATAGAATGTTCGGTTTCCGTATCTCTCTTTTCCAAACGCTCTCGTAAAGCATTAATACCCGGCGGGTCAATAAATACCGACAATGAAATATCAGGATATTGCCGTTTAATATTTAAGGCTCCTTTAACATCCACATCAAAAATTACACTTTTGTTAGTTGCCCAAATGCGTTCTACTTCAGTTTGTAAAGTACCATAAAAAGCATTTTCGTATACTTCTTCCCACTCAACAAATGCTTTATTTTTTATTTTGTTTTTAAATTCTTCGGTACTCAAAAAATAATAATCTTTACCATCTACTTCATACTCGCGTGGTTGCCGGTTGGTAGCAGAAATGGAAAAAGCCAATTGACTATGTAAAACTTGTAACAAATGTCGCACAATGGTAGTTTTGCCTGCCCCCGAAGGAGCGGCGACCATCACCAATTTTTGTGTCACCTTGTCAATTTTCATTATAAGATATTCAGCAATTGCTCTTTTATTTTTTCTAAATCATCTTTCATACTCACTACCTTTTTTTGAATGTCGGCATCATTTGCTTTAGAACCTATTGTATTAATTTCTCTGCCCATCTCTTGCGAAAAAAAGTTTAACTTCTTTCCTTTAGAAACTCCTGGAGCATTTAACAATTGCGAAAAACCAGTCAAATGACTTTTTAGGCGAACGGTTTCTTCGGTGATATCTTGTTTTTCTAAGTAATAGATCAGTTCTTCTTCAAAACGATTTTCGTCAATATCTTCACTGAGCTTTAGCTGTTGTATGCTTTGCCGTAAATTTTGTTTAATACGGCTTTGTCGCTGTGGTAATAATTGTTCTAAGTCCTCCAAATTTTCACCAATCAATTCAATGCGTTTTTCAACATCTACCTTTAAGTTGGCACCTTCTTTACTTCTAAAATTAATTAAATCTTCAATCGCCTTATCCATGGCTTCTGTAATTTTTTGCCATTCTCCTTCGGCTACATCTTCTTTTTCGCCCAACAACACTTGTGGTATTTTTAAAATTGCCGGTATAAAATCTTGATCGGGTATATTTAATTCAGCAGCTATAGTACTTAGTTGTTTATAATATGCCTTTACCAAACCCGTGTTAATTAAATTGGGTTCGGCTTCGGTTTCATAATCTAAGGTTATAGTACATTCAATTTTTCCGCGTTCTAAAGTGGTAGCAATTTGTTTGCGTAATAAAATTTCTTTTTCTTTATAAGCAGGGGGAATTTTTAAATTGATTTCGGCATACCGACCATTCAGCGAACGCAATTCAATGGTTATTTTTTTTGAATCGTACTGAACGGCGGCTTTTCCAAAACCGGTCATGGAATGAATCATATACAATTACATTTTTGTTTGGAGTATCTACGCTTGTTTAACATCAAAAATTTTATTTCCTTCAAAGGTACATATTGATGCTGTAGTTTTCAAATAAGTGAAAAGACAAGAATTAGCTCGTTCAAAATGTGCAATATTTTTTTGTTTGATAACAGTCATTTTTGAGGCGCATAGTTCGGCTACTTAGAAGAAAATGAAGAGCGATAACGAATAGATTGAATTAGGTTATTTTTGTATTTTACGGAGGCTAGAAAAGGCACACCAAATCGGTAAAATAAAATATTTAAAACATCCAAAATCTTTCACTTTTTAAATAATCCAATTACTTTTAACTTGAATTAATTCTATGAAAGCTGGACTATTTATTTGTGATCACGTAGCACCCCAATACCAAAATCAATTTGGAGATTATCCAAGCATGTTTGCTAAACTTTTTCCTGATTTTGATTGGGTTTTGTATGAGGTATGCAACAATCAATTCCCTAAAAATTTGAATGAATGCGATTTGTATATGGCAACCGGTTCGAAGCATGCGGTATATGATGATTTTGAATGGATTAAACAATTGAAACATATTATTGTTGAGTTATACCAACAGCAAAAACCATTTGTCGGTGTTTGTTTTGGTCATCAACTAATTGGAGAAGCCTTAGGTGGAAAGGTTCAAAAATCAAGCAAGGGTTGGTGCGTAGGTGTTCACGACTTTCAAATTACAGCAACAAAAGATTGGATGAAGCCTGCTTCGCCAAAAATAAATTTATTAATGATGTGTCAAGATCAGATTGTAGAATTACCACCCAATGCAACCGTGTTGGCAAAAAGTGCATTATGTCCAATTGCTATGTTAACGGTTGGCAATTGTATGCTCGGTATTCAGGCACACCCCGAATTTAGTAAAGCCTATAACCGCCAATTAATGGAAGACCGGATTGAACTGATGGGCGAAGCTGTTGTGCATAAAGGTATAGAAAGTTTGGATAAGGTTGTTCACGCTGAAGTAATACAAGCTTGGGTTGAGCGATTTGTTTTAAGAGATTAGTGCTAGTTTTTGAGCTTGACATTTTTAAAACAATGGTTCCCTATCCCCATTCAACTTCCAATCAAAAAGCGTAACGGTAGCCATCACCAAATAGAAAATATACTTCACCACATTAGCAATATTCAATAATAATGTATTCTTTACTAACTGAACAATGTTATATAAAATCCAGCTAAACCAGGTTTCTTCATATTTAAAAGCATTGGCAAAGTTGGCACCAATGGAAATGCCAAAAGATACTGCAACCGTTATCAAAAATAGATGACCGGTTTTCCCACCAAATAAATAAGCACCCAAATAAACCAAGGCAAAACCAACGATCAACCCAATAACAAAAGCGGTGTAATACAAAGCATCACGATCTCTGATTTTTTCACCACTGCGCCACTTACTAAAAGAAAAGGCATTTAGAAAGAAAGAAAGCGGATAGGTAATAATAGCACTCCCATTACCAAACAAAAAATCGTTGATGCCAGAGTTAGCTGTAGTGATAATGCCAATAAAATTACCGGCATTATTTTGCTTGGCAACCAATCTTGAAGCCAACATCGAAAACACGGCACCAACCGTAGCCAAAATACCTAAAGGGTAGGCTCCTTTACCAATGTAGGTAAACACTTCTGTTAAAGGTATGTTAAACAACAGTTCACCTTTATAAAAAATGGTACCCAAAAAATTTCTGACTACACAAATCACAAAAACAATGAGTACTCCAATTAAATCGATTGATTTAGACAGTACCAGTTTCCTTAATATTGGAACTTTTATAGCTGATGTGGACATAAAGCAACAAAGGTAGGCATACTAGACTATATTTTGTTAGCATAATTTAAACTGTTTAAGCTATGTATGCAAATGCGATTACAATGTTCAATACCTATACTCCCAAAATCATCATAACCTTCTTATTCGTCTTTTTGTTTAAGATATTCTGTCTCTAAAAGATGCATATTATTGATTAAAAATGATCAGCTTCAAGTTGAATAGAATCTTTTAAAAAAAAAGCGGAAGGTGAACACTTTAAGTATAAAAGTAGTATTTTTGCCTTCATTAAAATAATAATTTAATTAAAATTTAATATTATGTCAGATATTGCTACTTCGGTAACAGAAATTATTGTAGATAAACTTGGTGTAGAGGCTTCAGAAGTTACCCCTAAAGCTAGTTTTACGGATGATTTGGGGGCTGATTCGTTAGATACCGTAGAATTAATTATGGAGTTTGAAAGAAAGTTTGACTTGCAAATACCTGATGAAGAGGCAGAAAAAATTTTAACTGTTGGAGCTGCTATTGAATATGTAGAAGCTAAAGTACCAAGCTAAAACAGTATGGCCACAAAACGGGTAGTAATAACCGGCATTGGTGCTTTAACTGCCATTGGTAATAATATATCATCGTATTGGTCGGCTTTAGAAAAAGGTGTTTCAGGGGCAGCTCCGATTACTCAATTTGATGCATCTCTTTTTAAAACGCAATTTGCATGCGAACTGAAAGACTATGATGCTGCTAATTTTTTTGATAGAAAAGAAGCACGGAAATTAGACCTTTTTTCGCAATATGCCATGGTTACCGCTGATGAAGCCATTGTTGATAGTGGTATTCAATTAATTGAAAACAAAGAACGGATTGGATGCATTTGGGGTTCGGGTATTGGAGGTTTGCAATCTTTACAAAAAGATTATAAAGATTTTATCCTTAATGATTACAAGCCACGGTTCAGTCCATTTCTAGTTCCTAAAATGATCGTCGATATTGTACCGGGTCATATTTCTATCAAGTACGGTTTAAAGGGGTTGAATTTTGCAACCATTTCAGCCTGTGCTTCATCTACTAACGCTATTATTGATGCCTATTATTATATTTTATTAGGCAAAGCTGATGCTATTGTAACTGGTGGGTCAGAAGCACCCATTCACGAAACTTGCGTTGGCGGATTTAGTTCTATGAAGGCATTGTCTACCCGGAATGATGACCCGGCAACCGCCTCGCGACCATTTGATGCTCAACGAGATGGCTTTGTAGTAGGCGAAGGTAGCGGCTGTCTCATACTTGAAGATTATGACCACGCCATCAAGCGCGGAGCTAAAATTTATGCGGAAGTAGCTGGTGCAGGAATGACGGCAGATGCCCACCATATTACTGCTCCCCACCCAGAAGGCGAAGGAGCAGCCCGGGTTATGCAATTGGCTTTAGAAGATGCCAAAATAAGCCCTGATAAAATTGACTATATTAATGTACATGGTACCTCAACTCCTTTGGGAGATATCGCCGAAGTAAAGGCTATTCAACAAGTGTTTGGTGAACATGTTTATGCCTTAAACATCAGTTCTACAAAATCGATGACGGGGCATTTATTAGGCGGGGCTGGTGCTATCGAAGCCTTGGCTGCCATTTTTGCCCTAAATAAAAATATCATTCCACCAACTATTAATCATGTTGAAAAAGACGAGGCATTAGATGAAAAAATCAATTTTACTTTTAACAAAGCTCAGCAAAAAAACGTAAAGTATGCTTTATCAAACACTTTTGGGTTTGGGGGGCACAATGCTTGTGTTATCTTAAAGAAATATGAACGCAACTAAATTTGTTTTTTATTGTAAAACTATACAACCGTTTCTTATCGAGAGATAGAAAATTAGTTATCCAATTACAAAATATGATTGGGTTTATACCCGTAAACCTGTCTTTATATAAACAAGCCTTTCTACACAGTTCTATCAGTAACAGCTCTATGGTTAATAATGAGCGTTTAGAATATCTTGGGGATGCCATTTTAGATTCCGTTATTTCCGAAATATTGTTTAAACGTTTCCCCAAACGGTCTGAAGGTTTTTTAACCGAAACAAGAGCCAAAATTGTAAGCCGTAAAAAGTTAGGACAGATTGCCCGCAACATGGGTATTGAAGATTTTTTGACTTATAATAACCTTATTTTAACCAGCAGTTCCTCCATTTTGGGTAATGCCTTAGAGGCATTAATTGGATCCATTTATTTAGATGTTGGTTATAAGCAAACCAAACGCTTTATTATTTATAAAGTTATTAAACCTCATGTAGATTTAGATACTTTAGTGGCAACCGAACTAAATTTCAAAAGCCGCATGGTTGAGTGGTCTCAAAAAAATAATGCTGCAGTAGTGTTCGAAATTATTGATGAGAAAGATTTTAAAAGTTATCGAATTTTTAAAGTACAACTTAAAATTAATGATAAAGTGGTTTCCGTAGGTGAAGGGCGTAATAAAAAATCGGCTGAAAACGAAGCCTCCCGGCAAGGCTTAGCCTATTTGGAAAGTATTGATCCGAAAGGTGAATAAATCTGACAAAATGCGAGATTACATATCTTTTTTAAGGTAAAAAAGTAAACTATACGACAAATGTAAAGCAATCGGTATTTCAATCTGTTAACAAGCCAGTAATTTTTTTTATTATTATCTTATTATTAATAGTTAGTAAGGAATGATGAGAAAATAAATTTACTATCTATGATAAAGCAATTTTTTGATAGACGAGGCGAAAAACGTTGTCTTAGTGGGGCTAAGACGAGGCTTTTCAACGAAGTATATCGGAAAATTGCAAAGTCAGAATGTAAATTTATTTTTTTTTCATTCCTAAGGTAGTAAATCGTAAAATATCAAAATCAGATGCTACAAGTTATTTATTTTACTTTACTTAGCCATATTAACCATTAGGCTAAATAATACTTTATCAATTAAATAACCAGTAATTATGCTATTGTATGAAATATGTAAACTACTTAAAGTTACTAGTGCTTTGCTTAAGCCTAAATCAAACCCTAATTGCTCAGGTTGTTCATTTTAAAGATTATGTAGTTGAAAGTGATGGCGACCATAAATTTACCAAAGCTATACAGGCAGCCGTAATTAAAGCAAGTACCTATGCGGATGGGCAGGTTTTTATAGGTGCTTACAAAGGGCAATATACCTTGCCGGTAACACCAATTAAATTCTACGATTTTGATATTGACAACATCTGTTACAATTTAACCAATCGTTTTGATTTAGACTGTAATCATATGTTACCCGGTAGTGATGGTTTAGTTGATTTGAAGAACTTAACCATAACGATAGACTGCGGCATAAGCCTTGAAGCCATGACTTGCTATTTTAAAGGTTTTGATGAAATATTGGGCTTTAACGGTTTCAAAAATTTCACCATAAAGGGTTATGGAGCTACATTTACCATGGAAGGCTTTGATTGGTATCATAAGTTAAGTGAAGTGAATCATGATAACGCTAACTCTTATCAAACACAGTTGACTGCTTGTGGTGATCGCTTGCCAGATTTTTGTACCTCTAATGGAAGTCCATGGCAAAACACCCGTAATTGCCGGAAAGAAAGTACCGCTTGTTTAGAGTGTTGGACGGGTAATCATCATCCTTCAACATTTCCACAGGAAAACTTTGCGCAAGGCAGACATGGCATACATCTCGCAAATTGTCATAATGTAGATATTGCTGGTATTGCTTTTGATCAAATTTATTCTGATGGCGTTCATATAGGTGCCGGTTTAGATAGATTTTACCAATGGAAACATGCCTTGCCAAGCCGTAACATTACCGTTAAAGATTGCTCCTTTACTAGCTGCGGAAGGGTAGGGGTTTGTATTTGTTCAACCAACGGCACCTTAGTTACCAATTGTGCTTTCGAAAATAATGGCTATGTAATTGCTGGAGTAGATATTGATATCGAGCCCTTCAACGAGCAACATCGTTCTTTAAACATTGTTATTCAAAACAGTTCATTTAAAGGAGCTGCCAATACGGCTATTTCAGTTGGTCCCGGTGGCTTAACGCAAAAAGATATGAACGACCGGGTTATTCAACCATCTTATAAAAAAATTGAGGTAACTATTCAAGATTGTGTAATTGAAGAAACGGAATTTGGATTACATCATGCCGGTGGACCCTATTTACCTCATCCAAACGATAAGGTTCAGCTCAATAACATAACGCTTAAAAAATTAGGTCACGAGTATGATGCCTGCATGAATTTAGCTGCCAATAAAATACAGGCTTGTAAAGATAGTTTGGACAATTTTGCCCGTATCGGATTGTTGTTTGATAGCCGCTTAACGCCACAATTAGTTGGTAATTGGAGCTTATGGACAGTAAATAATTTGGTGATGAAAGAAGTCAGTACCGATGTAAATGGACATCAGTTTACCTGGCATTCTATGCCTGTTTTTATCAGAACCACCCATTTTTTAGATTATTTTTTAAACAACCGTTTGGGCTGTGCCGAAGATTTAACCGAATGCCCAAATTATGCTGCGGGAGGTTTTGTGTTTGATGAATTATTTGGAGGATTGAGTTTAAACAATGTAATATTATATGATAATCATGGCACTACTTCGCCTAATGTACGGGCAGCTAAACCGATTGCCCGGCAAGAATTTTGTATTGTAAAATCTCATCGATTTGATAATACGTACTTTTTACCACGTTTTGCCAATGTAAAGAGCCAAAATGTCATTAAAGTCAATCCCCAAAACGTAGAAGGTTATAACAATGTATTTAATGCCAATTCCTTTGAATGTGACTTGGTACCAACTACTTATAATGATAACTTTCAATTAAAGACTTCTGTTGTAAAGCCTTCCATTTCATTGAGCAGTAGTCAATCTACAGTTTATGAAGGTGGTGTTGCCAATTTTACGTTCAGCCTGTCTCAAGCCGTAAACTATCCGGTTTCTATCGATTATCAGGTTAAGGGACATGCAGCCAACCGTTTAGATTATTCATATTTAACCAGTAACCTCATTATAGCTGCAAATACTGCCCAAGTAAACTTGGCAGTTGATATCATTAAAGATTGCGTGAGTGAGTTGAATGGCAATGAGAATCTTGAAATTGTTCTTCTTACTGATAAAGATGAAACCTATACTATCCAACAACAAACTGCCTCCACCAAAATATTAGATCTCGACTGTACAGAACATACTTTTGTTAGTAACTGTTCAAATGAGGTAACAGAAGAGGAAGAGCAAGAAGAAACTAACGAAGAAGAAAATATAGATGAACCAATTGGTACAGGAACTAATAATAACACTTCGGATGTGTTAGGTGTCGCTTCTTCTTTTGGAGTTAAAGGAGGTGCGCAAAATACGAACACCACCAATGAAGAAGAAGAGGAAACAGATAATACAAACGAGGGCAATGTGGGTTGCAAAGATGAAGTTATTTTTAATCAATATCCATGGATTAATCAATTGCTAAACAAAAGTAATTGCGATGATGAAACTGTTACTACTTACAGTAATGGCAACTACACTTTTATATTTGTTGAAAATGCTGAAAGCCAACGTTTGTTTTATCAAGATGGCACCTACTTTTGCAGTGAACAGGCAGGTTTTGCATGCCTTCAATATTACAAAATACATTATAATTTAACAGAAAAGAACTGTTGGTCGTGCAATAGCGATAACGCACCTCAACCGGCAGTTCCAGAAATATTTGGTCGCTATCCCCTCTTACCTAAACTAATAGATTTAAGCAATTGTCAGGGAACTATTGTTCAAACTTTTGAATATAGCCATTATACCTACATTGCTATTACCAACCAAAGTGGTACGCATTTATATTTGGATTTTTTTGGGGAAACACCGTATTGTAGCAACTCCACCAAATACTATTGTACCGATATTTATAATTTAGGTAACCCAACAGAAACATGGCAATGTAATGGCACATTTGCAAAACTTAATTCAACAGATGCTTTAATTGGGTTAAATCAGCATCTTGATAAACATCATATTTTTCCTAATCCAAGCAATGGTATTTTTAATATAGCCTTCCCGCACATTAATGAATTACCAAAAAGCATTCAAGTTTATGCTGCTAATAGTCAGTTAATAGAAAGTTATCAGGTTATAGAACAGCTTATAAAAATTGATATTTCAAGTTTTGGAAATGGATTATATTTTATAGAGATTCAATATCCAGATCATTCGGTAAGTGAAAAGATTATTGTCAATCGTTAGGTAAGGAGGTTATTTTTAGTTTTGGGTTCACATGTCCATCCAAATATCCCAAGCGGCTTCTGCTTGTAGTGCTAACATATCCAAACCATTTTTGATGGAGGCTTGCTGTGCTTTCCCCTTTTTTAAAAATAAGGTTTCGGTGGGGTTATAAACCAAGTCGTACAACAAATGCTTAGAAGTAATTGAAGCATAGTCTATCGTGGGAGCTTCTTGTATATTTGGATAGGTACCAACCGGCGTGGTATTAACCATTAAGGTATAATCTTTTAAAATAGCAGCATCTATTACATCGTAACCGAGTTGCTTTTTGCCAGGAGTTCTCGAAACCAATAAAAACTCAATACCCAATTGTTGCAAAACAAACGCCACTGCTTTGGCTGCTCCACCAGTACCCAAAATTAAGGCTTTGGTATGATGGGCTTTCAACAAAGGTTCTAACGATTGCCGAAAACCAACAACATCCGTATTATAGCCTTTCAAAATGTTGTCTTTTATTAAAATAGTATTCACCGCACCAACCGATTGAGCTTCTTCCGAAAGAACATCCAAAAAAGGAATCACTGCTTTTTTATATGGAATGGTTACATTTAAACCCAACAGATTTGGAGTAGATAGAATTAGATCAGGAAACGCTTCAATGCTGGCTAACTCAAAATTATCATACCTGAAATTATGTAATTTTTCTTTTTCAAACTTCTTAGCAAAATAATTTTTCGAGAATGAATGGACTAAAGTTTTGCCAATTAGACCTAATTGTGTCATTTCTGATTTCATCATTAATATGAATAATTAGTAATCATTAATTTTTCCCCGCTGCCCATTTCTCAATGGCAAAAATACTCAGTATGCCCAAAACCATTAAGCCTAAAGCCAGAAAAGTAGGTGCACTCAAAAAATCAGGCAGCACTTTGGTGTATTTTAAAACGGTTATTTCTCCATCTGGTTTGGTAAAAGTTTCAGCCGCTTCTTTCCAGGGCCATAAAATATTTAAAGAACCGAGAATAAAACCGGTCAATAAGGCAATTGTTATATCAGGAAATCTTTTAAAAACATAAGATAACAGATTAGAAAAAGCAACCAAACCTACCCCGCAACCTAAAGCTAAAGGCAACAGAATCTTAAATTCAAACTCATGAATAGCTCTTAAAACCAATAAATAATTACCCATGATAATTAATAAAAATGAACCACTTAAGCCGGGTAAAATCATACTGCAAATTGCAACGATACCGCAAATAAAAACATACCAAAAAGAGGTGTTTTCACTAGCCGGACTTAATAGAGAAATCCCAACAGCAATAGCGGTTCCAATAATTAAAGCTGCAATGGTCTTTCCATTCCACCGTTGCACTTGCCTGCCAACCGAATATACAGAAGCCAATATCAACCCAAAGAAAAATGCCCATAATAAAACCTCATAGTTTTGAAACAAGTAATCTAATAACTTAGCTAGGCTTAAAATGCTCACACCAACTCCAAGGCTTAGCGCAGTTAAAAAACTCAAGTCAGTGTAAGTTGCAAAATCTTTCCATTTGCCTTTTACTAAAAAGGAGAGGGCTTTGGTATTTAATGATTTGATGGCATAAATTAAGCGCTCATAAATACCGGTTATAAAGGCAATAGTTCCACCTGAAACACCGGGTATTACATTAGCGGCACCCATGGCGGCTCCTTTTACAAATAAACTAAAGAAGGTTTCTTTTTTTCTCACGCTGCAAAGTTAGCGAACATTTTTGATGGCATTCAAAAAAAATCCGCCGGATCATATTGATACCGACGGACATTACAAATCCCCAATAGGGCAGTAAACTACCCTGAATGTTAAAACTATTGCAGTTTTATGTAAAACAAAATTATATGTAAACTAAGCGAGCATTTGTTTGGATCGCATATAATTTATAGTGAGTCAATAATTAACCTTGTAGTATAATGCTGATTAATAGATGCCGTATAATTACAGTATCTTAAATTTTTAATTGTTTACTATAGATTTTTGTGCTTAAACAATTCCTCAAAATATCTTCATAGTGCCGCTATGGATATATTTTTTTGGAGCCATAAAAGTGCAAAACCCTACGTCAAAGAAATTAACATGTAGCCTTTTCAAGTATAACCATCCCTTAAATCAAAAAGGTTGCCAATTAAATAAATGAGTCAACAATTCCTTCATTTTTAACATTTTAAGTAATAATTGTATACTGACTAACACTTTTAGCAAAACCGCTTGAGCCAATACCACTTTATTTTATCTATATTCAGCGAGTTTTTTGTACAATACATGACTTTTTTAAATATTAAATTTTGAAGCGAAAGCATAAACCACTAAAAAATACCGGTTCCGCTATCCGCTCAAATGCTGCGGCTAGGCTTCAAATGCCGCGCTTCCGGCAGCATAACCGCTGCAATTCTATCTAAGTGTCCTTCAACATATTGAATGTAATTTATTTATACATTAAAAATAATTCAGCATTCATTATTCGTTAATCGATATTCGTTGTTCATTAAATGGTCATCCAAAAAAATATCGAATATCGAACACCGAATTTTGAATGACGAATTTTTCCATTCGAAAAACAACATTTAGCTGCTAAATAACCCAATGCACTTTAGTGCTGTTGGCTTGGAAATCGGGGCTAGTTTATAAGCTTCGTTTTTTATGGAAACTTTTCAAAAGCTGAATCAACCCACTAAATTCCCCCAATTTTATATAAAACATCTATTATTGACATTAAAAAGAATTAACAAACTAAATAAAACACATGCTGCTCATTTAATCTTAAATTTGCAGCATCGTAAAATATTGTTATGAGATTTCTGATATTAATATACTGCTTACTACCCGTTTTATTATTGGCACAAGAAAAAGTGAGCCTAATCGGCACGGTCAATAATCCAGTTGAAGGAGATATTCAATTAGTAGTTGATCCCTATTATATAGGAGAAGAACCACCAGCCGATATTATTCCTGTAGTTGATGGCGAGTTTAAACACGCCTTTTCATTAGATAAAGCGCAATGGGTAAAATTTCGCTACAACGGGCAAGCCACTCAATTATATGTTGAACCCGGCGATTCAATGAATCTTCAATTAGAGGCAACCGATTTAACAGGCACCTTGCAATTGGAAGGAAAAGGAGCTGCCAACAATAAATTCTGGATGGCATTTGCCAAAGAGGCATTGAATCAACCCAATGCCAACGAATTGAAAGACAAAATGAAAGAAAGTAGCATTGATTCTTGGGAAATTTTTCTGTTCAACAAAAAAAGAGCCTTTAAACAGTTTTTTGAAGACAATCAAACCGAATACAATATTAGCTACGATTTTGAAAAGTACATTAAAGCATCTTGGGATTATTACTATCTCAACAATTTAATGGCTTACCCTATTGAGCGGGCTCAGGTAAGTGCCAATAAATTAGTACAACGCATACCAGAAATTATGTTTGATGTAATGGACGAAGAAACGGTTTTAAATCCTTCGGCAATTATCGATCCCAATTACCGAAGCTTTATTGATTATTTTATTCGTTACAAAGCTGTTGAAGACAATGCTTTTAACAAGTTTGAAGATAGAACACAATGGTTGCGATTACAACAGCGTGCTGCCGAAAAATACCTCGATACCGAACCCTTGCAATATGCCTTGGCAAATTTATTAATGGATCATGGCACCGAAGCTAAACGAAGTACCACGAAAAATATGTTTAAAACCATGCGTTTGGTAGATCCTGAAAGCGGCTATCATAGTATAGTTGAGCAGCAAATTGGAGAATGGATGGCTCAGGAAGAAGCGGATGGTGAAAAAATGACAAAAGAAGAAATTTTAGCAGAGATTGAAAAAGATAGAGAAAAGTTAAAAGAGAATGATGGCAGTTTCCGCCTAAATGATGTTGAAGGCAACAAAATAGCAATTGAAGATTATATTGGTAAAGTTGTGTATGTAGATGTTTGGGCAAGTTGGTGTGGACCGTGTATTAAGCAAATGCCGGCAGCTAAAGCCTTGAAAGAAAAATTTACACCCGAAGAAAAAGAGCAAATTGTATTTATGTACATTTCTATTGACGATCATGAATCTCGCTGGAAAGGAGCTATTGAAAAACATGGTATTAAAGGAATCCATTTGCATTCGCCCGGCGGTTGGAATAGTGCCGTTACTCAAAAGTTTAGCATTCGAGGCATCCCCAGATTTATGATCTTTAATAAAGATGGTGAGTTGGTTGAACCAGAAGCCAAACGCCCTAGCGACGAAACTTTGTATGATGATCTGTTGAAATTAATTGCCGAACCAGGTCCGGTAATTTCGAAAGAAAAAGCCAAAGATAAAAAGGAAGAAAAAGTAGGTAAAGAAAAGATTAAGAAGAAGAAAAAGGAAAAAAAGAAACGAAAGAAGAATACAGAAGAGTAAATTTTTCTTGAAAGAAAATAATGGAAGGGGAAGCGGTTGTTGTTTCCCCTTTTTGGTTTCGCTTCTAAAAAAAATACTATTATTTAAAACCAGGGCTACCCGACTAAAACCGGACAAAAATAAATTTCAAGGGGCATTTACTATGGAAGATATTGTGCATTAGAAGCTACGCAATGAATCGCAGTATGACGGTTTATAACTGGTATACTACGATATAATGCAGCGGAGCGGAATTATTTGAGCAGTATCTTCTTTTTTTTGCTATTGTCCGGGCTTAGGAATAATGAAAAAATAAATGTTCAAATTTTAGCAAAGAGATTTTTTGATATACAAGTTAAAAAACGCAGGCTTAGTGGTGCTAAGACGAGTATTTTTAATGAAGTAGACCGGAAAATCTCAAAGTTAAAAATGGACAGTTATTTTTGAATTTTTCCTTAGACGGGTAGAACTTAAAATATGATAAATATTAAGCTGTAGAAATTTTAACCAACTCTTTTTGCTCGAAAGAAGTAGTAAACGCCTCCGCAGCAATAGTGGCTTGTCTGGCGTCTGCCAAAGTTAATTCTGGTTTTCGGTTATTGACTAAACAATCTATAAAGTCAGTCGCCATTAATAAAAAGGCTTCTTCAAATCTATCCCAAAAAGTTTCTACACACTCTTGTCTGGCTCCATATTGATCATAAATTTCTACCCGGTTTTTGTTGGCTGGTCTACCTATTCGTAAGGTTCCTAAAGTACCCACCACTTCGGTGTAGGTATCGTGCCCAACCATTGCCGTTCTGCTTGCATTAATCACCGCCATGGTTCCATTGTCGAAATAACAGGTGCTCATCACATTGTCGGCATCACCGGCTTCACCAAATGCCGGATATTTATAGGCTCCTCCAATAGACCAAACGGATGCTATTTCTCCGCCGAGAAACCATCTTGCTAAATCAATATCGTGTACATTAAAATCGTGAAAAATGCCCCCACTGTTTTTTACGTATTGAATTTGCCAATCCGCAATGGTGTCTTTATCAATAGTTTGAGAACGAACCAAGTAGGGTTTGCCTATCGCTCCTTCTTCTACTTTTTGTTTCGCGTATTGATAACTGGGATCAAATCTTCTAACAAAACCAACTACTGCATATTGGTTTGGATATTTAACGGCAACGGTTTCTACTTTTTCACATTCACTTTTGGTAATGGCTAAAGGTTTTTCACTAAAAACGTGCAGTCCTGCTTCCAAGGCTTTTATAATATGGTCGGCATGCATATTGGTTGAACTAACTATAAATATCGCATCCAATTCTTCTTGTTCCAACATTTCTTCATACTTATTATGAAGATTTTGAACACCTAACTCGTTTTTGGCAAATTCTAATTCTTCTGGTACGATGCTGCATACGGCAACCAAATTTGCCGCTCTTATTTTAAAGGCGAGATTTTTAGCATACTCTTTTCCTAACCGACCTAAGCCGACTAAACCGACATTTATTTTTTTCATAAGTTTTGTTTGATTACTAGTTCAATTTTAATGAATGCTTGTAAATGCAAAATTTAATACATTTAATATTTTATTTTATGAAATGAAATCTACTTCTTAAATCCAGCAATCATATCTTTAATTCCAGGAATGGTCTCCACCTGATAAGCATGCGCCGGTTGGAAAAACTGCAACAGATCTTTGTAAGTTTCACCAACTATAATGGTAAAATAATACATTTCATAACCCGGTGCTGCTACACTAGGATGGTAACCTTTATCAATCAAAACCGAACTACCATCTTTAATATGAAACACCGGACCAAAATCATCTTCTTTTACATAACAAAACTGTGCACCGAAACCCCAATCGGGTTTAAACTTAAACAAGTACACTTCTTCATAACGGGTTTCTGTTGGTGGGCGGTCTTCATCGTGTTTGTGTGGTGGAAAACCCGACCAGCCACCGGCACCAACAGTAAACAACTCACTTACCAATAAGCGACCTTTTTGTTGTTTGGTATTGGGACTTAATACATGTTGAATTCTACGGTGTGTTTTGGTATCGTCGCTGCCATATTGAATAGTTCCAACATCATCTGGTGTAACTCTAAACGGTTCATAGGTTTCGTCAATTTTACCACCGGCAACGTAAATCTCGGCAGTCTGGCTTCGGCAAGTTACGGCTACCGGAACATTTTTTGGTACGTAAACCGAATCTGGCTTACCCTCCCATAAACTGTTGCGCTTACCTACCGCTTCAAACAACTGGGTATCTACTTTTATATCGCAGGTGCCGGTTGCCATTACATAAACCGATTCGTATTCGGTTAAATGCGCTGCATAACTTTCTCCCTCTTTCAGCTTTACCACATTCATATAAGTGAGCGGAACGAGATGATTATTTTCTCCTACAATCGGTTGATTTTTATTATCGAAAGGTTTAATATGTTCTGGCATACAAGTATAAATTTTATGAGGATAAATTTATGATTTACTTTCGTACATTTCAATAAATTGCTCTATTTCTTCTTTAGTTGGCATCGCTTCGGCACAGCCTGGTTTCGATACTAATATAGCTCCGGCAGCAGTTGCCCATTTTAAACTTGCTGTTACATTCAATTTTTCATTAATTAAACTATGTAAAAAAGCGGCGGCAAAGGCATCGCCCGAGCCGTAAGGTTTTAATTTTTCAACCTTAAAAATTTCTCGACTAACGGGTTCACCATCTTTTTGATAAACGGTACAACCTTTACTTCCATATTTACAAACCACCAATTGGGCTTGGGCATTTAGTAAACTTTCTGCCGTGTGTCTATCCGATTTTGAAAGATTCATAAATTCCAAAATTTCAAACTCTTCATCATTTCCAATAATTATATCTGCCTGACTGGCGGCGAGTTGGTAATAAATGGAGGCATCTTCTTTGCTGCGCCATTCCGAAACGCGGTAATCCATATCAAAAACGACCAAGGTTTGGTTTTGCTTTGCATATTGAATGGTGGCAAACATCGCTTCGCGAGAAGGGCTGGCTGAAAACGCAGTGCCCGTTAAAATGACCGCTTTGGCTTGTTTGATATAGGCTTCATTTATATCATCAATATTTATAAGTATGTCCGATGGATTGTTGCGATAAAACAAAACCTGGCAATCTTCTTGTTTTACTTCCGCCAATACTAAGCTGGTTCTGCTGCCCGAATCATCTAACTTTAAATGACTTACATCCACGCCATAGGACTGTAAAAATTCTGAAACGAAAGTGCCCATCGCATCCTTAGCTACTTTGGTTATGATGCCTGCCTTTGCGCCTAAACGAGTTAAGGCTACCGCAATGTTTGCAGGCGAACCACCTACGCTTTTCTCAAAGCTGTTCACCTTGTTCAATGGTGTATCTCTTTCAACCGCATATAAATCTACATTGGCTCGTCCGATGCAGATGAAATCTATTGCTCGATTTTTTTGAATATGTAACATGGAATAGCTATAAAATTTATCTAGGAAATAGTTTATAAATATCTTTTCTATTTGCAATTAAAATGAACCTAATTGTCACCTATTTTATCAATGGATTTTCGAAATGACTTGTCAAACTCAATGTTCATTTTGCTGACAATTGCTTCATTATTATATCAGGATCATCTGTTTTGCCTGTTTTTATTGCATCCATAGCTGAGCCAAGTAATAAGTCTTCATACTGATCTTCCTCAATAGTAATTACCGTTGCGCCTAACTTTTGAGCGAGTTCTGACAGTATTTTGTTACTTTCTCTATCCGCTTTTATAAGAATTGCTTCCATTATCTAAAGATACGAATATTGTAGAAAATGTGCGGAATAAATTGATTTAGATCAAAAAAATGGACAAAACAAATGACAAGTTTATCAAGGTAGTTGACATTCGAGTGATTTTACTTGTATTCCTCAAAGCCGATCTGGCTTTGATTTGCGAGATGATGTGAAGGATGTTGTGCAAGTTGGGGAGGCTTTTTTTGGTGTTAATGGACGGGTGGCGTGAGTTATATAAATAGGTAAGGTTGCTTTTGTTTTTATATATAATACCAGAAATTTTGAATGTTCTAAAAAATTTGCTATTATGTTATCGATATTAAAGTAAGATTTATTTAAGTGAGAGCAACAGAAAAAGAAAATAATGACGTTCAAATATTTAGAAGAAGAAACTGAATGTGATTGTTTGAATGAAGCATTTGAAGATTTCTCAAATGTGTATGCAAGAAAGGTTGGGAAAGCTTCAACACCAAAAGAAAGAGATTTTAAAACCCATTGGGAAAGAGGAAAGAAACCAGACAATCTTGAGGACTGTAAAGCCGTTTGTAGTTATATGGGGCTTTCTGTACATCCTTGGAATGACAATACCAAAGAAAGAGTGCAAGACCACTACACTGAAAGCTGTAAAATTGCTCCTGGGCATAAGAAGAAAATATGTGTATTTAAGGTTGCCACAAATGGAGGAAAATTCAAACACACACCTATCAGTAACGATGAAATACATCATGATTTGCTAAAAAGTGACCAATTTAGTATTGAATCAATTTTACCACAAGAAATGATAGCAATAAACTGATGTTTAGTATAGATAAAAATAGGAAAACAGTAAGTAATCTACCAATAATTACTGATAACTTAGAAATAATACACTTCGACGAAATACCCTATTTATACTATGGAACTAATAAATATGGTACTAAAATAATTGGCTCATTTATTGAAGAGGATGAAATTACTGATAGTTTAAGGTATGTGCATACCCTTGTTGATAGTCAATCATTTTATACTTTCATAAATAGAGAAACACCTTATAGAAGTATAATTGAACAAGGTAAAGACGTTTTTATAATTGATAAGAATATTAATGAAAAACCAATAGCGGTTTACAATATAACTCCTGACCAAATTCCTTCAAATTTTCTTCCAGTTGAAGACTACTACTGTCCTAAGTATAATTTCTCAATAGGCAATGATTTCGTATTGAGCCTTCATGGTAGTATAGCAGATTCACATTTGGCATTTCCTATTGAGCTATCAACAATTCAAGAGAATTTTGAAAAAGTCATAAATAAAACACTTGAGATTTTTGAAAACCTTAAAACAGCCCCAACGGTAAAGCAAAGAGCATATGCGCCAGGAAGCTTTCAATTAAGATTCAACTTGTCCTTTGATAGAAACGATATGTTTATTAATCAAGAAATCCTATATAACACAATTGCCAAAATACTTAAAGATTTAATTCCAACTAAATCGAATAATCTCGAATCAGACAATGATGCATTAGAATTCATTGAGAACGACTCTTTAATTAAGTTAATTGGAGAAACTCTCCAACCAGGAGTAATTAAATTAAATGATGAATTAATTTCAAATACTAAGATTAAGTTTAAAGAAATTGTAAACTACTACAAAGAAATGTCTTCAAACATTGGTAACGGTTATAAGGAAATTGAAGTTTTGGCTGAAAAAAGAGAATCTAAAGAATTGCTTCCTTTAAATCTTATAGACCAAACTACCAATATTAAACTTAATAAAATTACTGATATTGTTGATTCTAAAAAGCACAAGATAGAAGTTGATGAAAACTACATGCAATACAAGGTATGTATATATTCTTTAAATACTGAAACAAGAAAAGGTAAAGCATTGATCTATAGTAATCAAAACGATGAAACGATGGATAAGCCTTCTATAATAATAAGTGGTTCTGATTCACTCGAAAAAAGTACTTATACAGAAAGTTTACACCTTAATAAATGGATTGCTGTTCAAGCAAAAGCCACCTTAAAAGATGGAAAATTCAATAAATTAAATATAGAAGGAGAGTGAATTTTACATAATTAACAAATCTATATTCATTAAAACTAAAAGTGAAAATTTCAAATAATCAACGAGCTTTGCAATCTCCCCACATCTTTTTATTTACAGTAAGCAAGCATTGGTAATGCGATTAATGATTCAAACAATTAAATCAACATGTAAAACGCCCATTGCTCCACTATAATTACAAGCACTTGAATAAACATACGCTGTTGCATTGAATACAATACCTTCCTTTACAGGATTTTCGTGGATGTCATTCAGTTTTTGTTCATTTATTGTTTGTGGTATAGTGGAATGGCATGATAGCCGAGCTGCCATACTACATAATGTTTGGCTCTTTTAATTCTATTAGCTTCAAAACTAAATTTATTTAACAACCATACTCGTCTGCTTTCGTTGGTTGTTTTAATGAGGTTTACTAATTGTTTTGAGGTGAATTTTTTGATTCACGAATGGTATCAACTAATTTAAAATTGGGTTCTGAACTTACAATGGCGTGTAAGTGGCTCAAGGGAGAGATCTTCTGTAAATCTGTAAACAGGAGGCTTTCTTTAAGTTAGAGCAAGATCTCTCATTTCATTCGAGATGACAGGTTTTTTCAACTTTCATTTCTTTGTTAGTTGACTTGCAAAATGTGAGTTGTTTTATAGCTCTCTGCCATAATGGTTTAACAATCAATATAAGAAAATGTCGCCAAAATAAACACAGGGAGTAGTACTATATAATTGCATTACAAATGCTTGCTTGTGTTGTTGTATTGAAAATGAGGCGAGATTGCAAATCTCTCTCCTCTACCGCAAGTCTTTTCGACTTGTGGTAATTTTCATTCAAGTCTTTTCGACTTGCTTATGAAAATAAGAAAAATTTGTATCTTACCATTATAATGAGTAGAAATTATAAATTTCATAATCCCGATGGCGTATACTTTGTAACGTCAACTGTAATACATTGGATTGATATTTTTACAAGAAGGGAATACAAAGACATTATTATTGATAGTTTAAATTATTGCACAGCAAATAAAGGTTTAGTGGTGCATGCCTATGTAATAATGAGTAACCATATTCATTTAATTATTTCCAAAACCTCAGATAAAATTAAATTTTCTGATATTATGCGTGATTTCAAAAAATTTACGGCTATGCACCTCATAAAAACCATTAAAGAAAGTCCAAACGAAAGCCGAAAACTTTGGTTATTAAATGCTATGCAGAAAGCAGGCAAGAAAAACATCAACAATACAAACTATCAGCTTTGGCAGCAACACAATCATCCAATTCATATTGAAGGTGAAATGATTGACCAAAAATTGGATTACATACATTACAATCCGGTAAAAGCGGGTTGGGTTTTAGAACCATACGAATTCTATTACTCCTCTGCCAGAAACTACACCGAAATGGAAAGTCCATTAACTGTAACTTCTGTTTTTGATGGAGCATTAATTTAGTTGAGCAAGTCTAAAAGACTTGAAGGCTGGATTCCACAAGTCGAAAAGACTTGCGGTAGAATGGTAGCTCTCTGCTATAATGGTTTAGCGATCAATATAAAATAAACACAGGGAGTAGTACTATATAATCGCATTACAAATGCTTGCTTTCGTCGTTGTATTGAAAAATGCGGCGAGATTACAAATCTGGCCGAGAGTGGAGGAAATAAATTTCCCCCAACTGTTAACATATGTCGCAATAATTAATTTTTGTTATTAAAAAAATATAACATATATTTGTGCAAAGAATGGAATTATTATGCTCAGATATAGTAGTAATTTTTTTATCGATGGAGAACCTGGTAATGGACTGTATATAGATTGGAATTTTCAAGTATACGAACAGCAAGTTAGAGATATACTCAATACCATTGCCGGCTCGAGATCAGGTCGTGTCTTGATTGATGCAATCCGGAATAGAGTAGATATAATTCCCTGGCAGTTTCAGAGACCAAATAATCAATGTAACGCGACCGCTAATGTTAATCCACCTGATATTCGTAATGTTTCGCGTGCTCTTGCTCGTGGTATCCGAAGCGGGCGTTTAGTAGGCAGGGGAACCGGAGCAGCATCGCAAATCCAATTTACACCAGATTTTTTTATTCCCAGCAGTCCTTTATTTTGTTTTGGGAGTGGGGCTGGTACTAGGGTAGATGAAGTATTCTTTCACGAAATGGTACATGCCCTATCAATTAGCGCAGGTGTAAGTAATACTAGGAGCCTAGTGGGATCTCCCTTAGCGGGATTCGGATCAATATATGAATACTATGCTGTTGTGATAACTAACGTATATTCGTCATAGATGCTTCGCCCACTAAGGGGGGGATGGACAAGTGTTGACAGGATGCAAAACCCCAACAATTTCTATGCGCGAAACGGAAACAGACTGATGATAGAAGGCATCTGGAATTCTTTGCCACTATTATCCATGCGTTTGGCTACAATTGACTGTGGATTCAATCCATTCCTTGAGTACTTCCGCGAGCTATATGGCCCGGTGCGAAATATCATTAATGCTAATTCGCCTTTTTGATAGATAATGTCTTTCATATCTCAACGCTCAACGAGATTTGTAATCTCCCCGCATCTTTTTTCTTTGCAGTAAGCAAGCATTGGTAATGCGATTAATGATTCAAACAATTAAATCAACATGTATAACGCCCATTGCTCCACTATAATTACAAGCACTTGAATAAACATACGCGATTGCATTGAATACATTACCTTCCTTTACAGGATTTTCGTGGATGTAATTCAGTTTTTGTTCAATTATTGTTTGTGATATTGTGGAATGGCATGATAGCCGGGCTGCCATTATACATAATGTTTGGCTCTTTTAATTCTATTAGCTTCAAAACTAAATTTATTTAATAGCTATACTCGTCTGCTTTCTTTGGTTGTTTTAATGAGGTTTACTAATTGTTTTGAGTAGAATTTTTTGATGCACGAATGGTGTCAACTAATTTAAAAGTGGGTTCTGAACTTACAATGGCGTGTAAGTGGCTCGACATTATTACATATGCATGCGCGTTCAAACCTTTTTTATCCATAAAATATTGCCATGCATCTATAATAACATATTTATATCTATTTCTGATAAATAAATCTACCCATCCAACTGTTGTAATGGTCATAAAGTATAATCCTTCTTCATCTTTTATTTTATAGCTTTCTGCCATAATGGTTTAGCAATTAATATAAGAAAATGTCGCCAAAATAAACACAGGGAGTAGTACTATATAATCGCATTACAAATGCTTGCTTTCGTCGGTACATTGAAAATGCGGCGAGATTACAAATCTCGCCGAGAGTGGTTTATCGGCTTGATTATTGAAACCAACAATTTGAGTTCCAAAGGAAGATATCTTGGTAGAATAAGCACGTAACAAAACTCAACGCTCCAGAGGATTGGCACACTATTTAATTATAATTAATAAACCAATACATTTTGCTAATGAGGTATCGCTCCGCTGAAGCTTAACTGTTTATAATATTTTTGCTACCGAGGTTTTACTCCGCCAGAGTAGGGCAATCTCAGAAATTACAGTTATCATCCAATCAATTTAAATTCAACACAAATAAATATAATTATCAGCGTTATGTTTTTTATGCGATTGCCATATCCATACCTTAGCACACTTTACTTTTAAAATGGACAATATTACACCCCAGCTTTTTCTCTCAAAAACTCTCTCGCCTTTACCGCAAACTCAAAAGGATTCGCCTTTGCCGGATCTTGTTCAGCTTCAATCACAATCCATCCACGGTAAGAAGCATCTGCTATAATTGTAAATAAGGCATCAAAATTAACACAACCTCCGTCATCTCCCGGCACGGTAAAAATGCCTTCTTTCACTGCTTTTAAAAAACTCCAATTATCGGCTTTTGTTTTTTGTAAGATGGTTGGGCGTACATCTTTTAAATGCACGTGAGCGGTTCTTCCAATATATTTTTTTAAGGCTGCAACCGGATCTTCTCCTGAAAAAGTAAAATGCCCACAATCGTAATTTAAAAATACATACCGATCATCCGTATTGTCCAACAAACGATCCGTCTCTTCAATCGTTTGTATAATGGTGCCCATATGATGGTGAAAAGCCAACTTGAAACCTCTATCGTTGGCAACTTTGCCCATCTTGTTCATTTTATCACAATAAGTTTTCCATTCTTCTGCGGTATGCAACATCCCTTTTGCTTCAAAAACGCCTGCATTTTGTTCGCCTTGACAACTGTTACCAACTTCACCACCGCCAACAATATTAGTTCCCATCGCTTCCAAAAAATCCAAATGTGTATTGAAATTTTTAATATTTTCCTCTAAAGATTTGGTGGTTAACTCAAAGCTAAACCATTGGTTGCAAACTTGTAATCCTCTAATGTCTAAATATTTTTTGAGTACTGCAGTATCTCTTGGAAACTTAGTACCTACTTCACAACCCACATATCCGGCTAAAGCCATTTCGCTAATGCATTGTTCAAACGGTATTTCACCTCCCAATTCAGGCAGGTCATCGTTCGTCCAATTAATGGGTGCTATACCTATTTTTATAAAATCTTTGTTCATGTATTACACATCTTTGCGGCAACTAACTTAATGAAAGAAATTGTATAAATTACTTACACGAAAAAAAAATTGAGAATCACACAAAAATTTATTTAATACATACAATGCAACTAAATTTCTTTTTTAAAAGTCTTACCTTTCGAATCCACTCATAAATTTATCAACCATAAACCATATTTAATGAAAAATTTATTATTCCTCGTAGCGGTGCTATTAGCTTCGACGGCTTTTACTGGTGCACAAGATCTAATAGAAAGAACCCAACAAAACCTAACTTACAAAAGCTCACCAAAAGAAAACTACAATCCAAACCGGCTTGCTAAGTACATCAACCAAAACCGTCAAAATTCTAAAACTTCAAACGCTGTAAATGTCTTTAAATTCAGCAATAGTAGAAGTGAAAAATCAGCACAAAATGTTTCAACTTCAATTGAATTAGAGTTAAACGAAGTAGCAGTTAATCAACTACTCAAAGCCAAACAAAATTTTCTAACTTTAAAAGTGCCCGTAAGCGAAACCAATTATTTCGAATTGGAGTTAGTACGTGATAACATTCAGCAACCGGCTTACCAAGTGCGAACCAGTAAAACAACAGCCCTCAAAAGCCACCCAAAAGCTGAAGTAACATTTTACAAAGGCATCATAAAAAACGATGAGCAATCGTTGGCAGCAGTAACCATTAGCAACAATCAAATTCGCATTTTAGCTTCGGATATTGATGGAAACTATGTGGTAGGCAAAATGCCCAACACCAATTCAAAATATGTATTGTATAACGATGTGAACTTACTAAGCCCACCAGAATATACCTGCAATACCCCAGAAGAACCCGAAGAAGGAAACATCAATGTAAGCAATACGGGTAATGCAAGCATTGCAGGAGAATGTGTGCCAATTTATATTGAGGCTGATTTTGCATTTTTTGAAGATAATGGAAGCTCAGTAAACAATGTAGAAGTTTATTTAAATGGCTTGTTTAATGAAGTAGAAACCATCTACTTTAACGAATCAATTGAAGTATCTATTTCTGAAATTTTTGTGCATACCGAAGCAGGTCCTTTTGTCGATATCTCAAGTACGGCGCAAGGATTAAACCGGTTTCAAGAACTTCGGCAAGATAACTTCAATGGCAGATTGGCGCATTTAATTACCGGCAGACCATTAAATGCCGGGCAGGCAAGAATTGATGTTTTATGCAGTATCAATGAAAATCATGCCATTAGTGCTTTATATAGTACTTACAATACCTTTCCTGCATATACTTGGGATTTGTATGTGTTTGCTCACGAAATGGGACATAATTTTGGCTCACGCCATACCCACGCCTGTGTATGGAATGGTAACAATACTGCCATTGATAGCTGTGATGACTTTACCGAAGGTTCCTGCGCCTTACCCGGTTCGCCAGCAAGTGGTGGAACGGTAATGAGTTACTGTCACAAAAAAAGCGATATAGGCATTAATTTTAGTCTCGGCTTTGGTCCGCAACCCGGCGATTTTATTCGGGATAAATACAACAACAGCAATTGTATTTTAGAATGTGGCGTTCTACCACCAAATACTATTGTTGAGCAACACGGTCGCTTACAAGTGTCGGGTAAATATGTGGCTAATCAATACAATCAAAAAATTAGCTTGGCGGGCAACAGCTTGTACTGGAGTAACTTTAGCGAGGGATCAAAATTTTATAATGCAGAAACGGTAAATCATTTAGCCCAAAACTGGAATTCGAGCATTGTAAGAGCAGCCATGGGTGCCGATCATCAAGATGTTTACCCGCCAAATAACGGGTACATTTTTGATGGAAATGATGAAGAAAAAGACCGGGTAAAAACTATTGTGGATGCCGCAATTGGCAATGGCATTTATGTAATTATTGATTGGCATTCGCACCACGCAGAAGACTACCAACAAGAAGCGATTGATTTTTTTACCGAAATGGCAGAACAATATGGAGCTTATGATAATGTGATTTACGAAATCTACAATGAACCCATTGGTACTTCCTGGTCCGAAATTAAATCGTACGCCGAAGCCGTTATTAGTGCTATTAGAAGCAAAGACCCGGATAATTTGATTATTGTTGGAACCCGTTTTTATTCCCAAAAAGTAGTGGAGGCTTCTTTAAATCCGATAAACGATGTAAATGTAGCTTACACCTTACACTTTTACGCAGCCGAGCCTTCACACAAAAACTTTAGAGCCGATGCCTTAGAAGCTATGAACAATGGCATACCAATATTTGTTACTGAATGGGGTACGGTTGAAGCTGATGGAGATGGTGATGTAAATTATTATCAAACCGATTTATGGATGGATTTTATGAAAGAAAATTTTATTAGTCATGCCAATTGGTCAATTGGTGATAAAAATGAAGGAGCTTCTACGGTTACTGCGGGTGCAGGCATTGAAGGTTTAGTAACTGATCAATTAACTGAATCGGGCAGAAAAGTAAAAGCCATCATCCAAAATTGGAATGTTACACCCTTACAAATAGAGCATAATCCATCAAACGGATCAACGAGATTCGAAGCCGAAAATGCCGTGTTAGATGGCGTTACAACTTCAAACACCAATTACAACAACATTTCTAATGGCGAATATGTTACCGGCATAACAGACGATGGAGATCAAGTAGTGTTCAATAATATTGTTGCACCGGCAGCGGGTTTGTATCCTTTAACCATTCGCTATGCTTCCACTTCTTATAAAGAAAATTATGTAAATGTGAATGGAGCAGGAAGAGAAAATATTTCGTTTGAAACTGCTACAGCTTTTACAAACAAAACCATAACGGTAAATTTAAATGCAGGAAACAATACCATTGCTATAGAAAAACATTGGGGCTGGTTTGATGTAGATTATATAGAAATTGATGGAATTGGTAATGAAGAACCTGAACCACCACAACCCAATGAAACTACAAGAGTTGAAGCAGAAAACGGACAAGCAACCGGTGTTAATAACCAAACCGGCACTAGTGCATCTAATGGTGAATTTGTTACGGATTTTCACGATGAAGGCGACCAATTAGCAGTTAGTATAAATGTAAGCGCACCAGGTACCTACCAACTTAATATTGGCTATCGTTCAACTGGTGGTGACAAAAAAAATGACATATATTTAAACGATACTTTTTTGGGTAACATTCAATTTGTACAATCTGATACTTTTACGGATATGACGGTAGGCGAGTTCTACTTTGAAGCCGGTGAAAATATTGTAGAATTTGTAAAAAGCTGGGGTTGGATGGATGTTGATTATTTTGAAATAGTAGCTACCGGCAATCAAAATGCTGGTGCCAGCAATAACCTTTGCAACCGCACTTTGCAAGTTAGCTACAACACTACTGCCGACTACTACGTTGCAGGTATCATCAATGCCAATGCTACGGTTGTTGCCAATCATACCACCGAGTTTGTATGTAAAGAAACCATCAATTTACAAAATAATTTTACCGTAGAAAAAGGTGCCAGGTTTTTAGCTAGCATTGAAGCATGTGATGAGTAAAGGATAAAAATTATTTGGAAGCGAAGCTCTTTGGCTTGCATCAACTTTGGGTCCTAACGTGTCATTTGTTTATACATTAAAAATAATTTAACATTCATTATTCATTATTCATTATTCGTTAATCGATATTCGTTATTCATTAAATAGTCATCCGAAAAATATCGAACACCGAATTTTGAATGACGAATTTTTCCATTCGAAAAACAACACTTAGCTGCTAAACAACCCAATGCACTTTAGTGTTGTTGGCTTGGAAATAGGGGCTAAATTGCTAACTGCGCCCGCCCATAATTGTAACAAATATATTATACAAAAAATATAATTAACCGTATGCTTAAGTTTAAATACACTTAAGCATCTAAAAAAAAATATGATGAAATTGTTTACGTTCTTTTTACTAAATCTAACACTTTGTTGCGCATTTGCACAAGCACCTCAAGGCTCCGTTGTAGCCCAACATGGCAGGTTGCAGGTTTCCGGTTCTTATGTAGCCAATCAATACAATCAAAAAATTAGTTTAGCCGGCAATAGCTTATTTTGGAGCTTAGATGAAGCTCACGGAGGTAAATTTTTTAATGCCGAAACGCTAAACCATCTTGCCGACAACTGGAATTCTAGCATAATTAGAGTAGCAATGGGGGTTGATGCTTTTGGGGGAGGATATTTAGTTAATCCTGTATCAGAAATGAACAAAGTAAAAGCTGTGGTTGATGCTGCTATTGATAAAGGAATATATGTTATTATTGATTGGCACTCGCACCACGCAAATTTACAGCAAGCAGAAGCTATTACTTTTTTTAAAGAAATAGCCACTTTATATGGTAGTTATGATAATGTAATTTATGAAATTTATAATGAACCTAACTACAAATGGAAGGTAAGTGATAGTGAAAAAACAGAACGCAATGAAATTTCGTGGCCCGAAATAAAAATTTATGCCGAAGCTGTAATAACCGCTATTAGAAGTATAGATACCGACAATTTAATTATAGTTGGAACGCCGCATTGGTCGGGCGGGCATTTGGTAGGCAAACCGGGCACCTATGCCGACGGTACGCCTAGAGTACATGCCATTGGGCCAGCAGACGACCCAATAACTATGGATAACAATGTAGCCTACACGTTACATTTTTATGCCAATTCAAATTATCATAACAATAATTTTAAAGATGATGCCAAAGCAGCAATGGACAAAGGCATTCCCATATTTGTAACCGAATGGGGTACCGTTGACGAAAACGGACAAGGAGATGTGAACTATTACCAAACCGATTTATGGATGAACTTTTTAAAAGAAAATTACATAAGCCACGCAAATTGGGCTATTAGCGACAAAAATGAAGGAGCTTCGGCAATTAAACCTTCAGCCGGAATTCAAGGTTTAAAGAATGATAATCTAACCAATTCGGGTCGTAAAGTAAAAGAAATTATCGAACAATGGAATGTTACACCAGCAAATATAGTGCAAAATCCTTCGGGAGGGCAAACATCAAAATTTGAAGCAGAAAATGCCGAATTGCTTGGTGTTTCTGTATCTAATACGGGTTACAATAATATCTCCAATAGCGCATACGTAACTGAAATTATAGACGATGGAGACAAAATAATATTCAATAATATTATTGCACCTACAAGCGGAGTGTATCCATTAACTATACGTTATGCCTGTACTTCACGTAAAGAAAACTATGTAAGGGTAAATAATGGAGAAAGAGAAAATATTTCATTTGAAACCGCAACGGCATTCGCCAATAAAACGATAGATGTTAACTTGAATGCTGGGAACAACACGATTGCCATTGAGAAACATTGGGGTTGGTTTGATGTAGATTATATTAAAATTGATAGACTAGGTAATGAGGAAGAACCCGAAAACCCGCAGCCCAATACAACTTTAAAATTTGAAGCCGAAGATGGGCAGTTAACCGGTGTTGATGTATCTAATGACGCAACAGCATCGAATGGACAATTTGTTGATGGGATAGATAATGATGGTGATAAAATAGTGGTACATGCAGATATCGAAAACCCCGGAACTTACCAATTGACTATTGGTTACCGCTCATCAAGTGGAAATAAAAATAATGATGTTTATTTGAACAACACATTTTTAGGCAACATACAATTTGTTGAATCGAACAGTTTTACAGAATTAACCGTTGGCGAGTATTACTTTGAAAGCGGACAGAGTACCCTAGAGTTTGTAAAAAGTTGGGGCTGGATGGATGTTGATTATTTTAAACTGATAGCTACCCAAGACCAATCGGGCAATAGTACAAACAATATATGCACCCGCACCATACAAGTAAGCTACGATACAACAGCTGATTATTATGTAGCTGGTACCATCGAATCCGATGCTAAAATTTTAGAAGATAACGCTGCAGAATTTATTGGTATCCATCAAATTAATTTAAATGATGAATTTACCGTTGAAAAAGGCGGACGGTTTTCGGCAACTATTGATGAATGCCCTGAATAAAATAAAAAACTTGAATTATATATTTTTTAACCATTAAAATGTTGGCTTATGTAAAACAAACCATAATAGTTCTTGAATCATCTTTAATTATATTAAATAATTAACTAAGTTTAAATTGATCATACAACAAGATTCAACGAGCTAAATGATTTTATTTAAAACTAAAGGATAGCTCATTGTTAATTTTTTGATTACAAAATGTCATACATCATTTTTGGTTAGATGAACTAAAATAGTATGACATTTCGTAATCGAATTAAAGCGTATATTAATTATAAGAAACGAAGATTTCTTTTGATTCAAACATATATAATCAATCAACCATGAAAAATAACTATATTTACTCATTAATAATTTTACTAATAATTGCCTCAACTAATTTATCTACAAAGGCTCAAGAGATTGTTGCTTTTCCCGGTGCTGTTGGCTACTGACGTTTAGCGGGAGTTGGTCAGCCGGCTAAAACTGCCTACTTCGTAACCAATTTGAACGATTCGGGTTCAGGCTCATTGCGAGAGGCTTTGTCGGGTAGCAATCGCTACATCATTTTTAATGTGGCTGGCACAATTACCTTATCGTCTACCATTCAAGTAAATGCTTCTAATATTTATGTTGCCGGTCAAACGGCTTTTCGAAACGGAGGAGAAGGCATTACCATCCGGTCTGATGGACTACATAATGCCCAACTTTTAATATTTTCGGGCGACCATACTATAATAAGATACATTCGTGTAAGGCGTGGACCCGGTACTGCACCAGAATATGTTGGTGACAATATCAGTTTTTTTGGTGACCATTGGATAGTAGACCATTGTTCTGTTTCGTGGAGTACAGATGAAAATATTGATGGAGGTCCATGTAATTATGGCACCATTCAACATACCATTAGTTCCGAGGGATTGTATTTCTCAACACATAACTATTCTACAAATCCATCTCACAGTAACTTTCAAACTGGCCATAGTATGGGCGCACTTTTTGGTTGGCAAGATAACCCAGCTAATCATATGACTTTTTATAGAAATCTATTTGCACATAATGATTTTAGAAATCCCAGGCTTTCTTCTCCGGGAAGCACGCACGAAATTGTAAATAATTTAATTTATAACAATCGCTATTTTGGTATCGAATTAGATGACCTTTCCAGACAGGGTGACAATGGTACTATGAGAACAAACGTGGTTAAGAACCGGCTGATTTCTGGTCGTGATACAAGAACTGCAAGATATATGGTACACGCCGTTGAGTCTGCCACCAACCAAATTTATATGCAGGGAAATATTGGAGTACACCGTACCAATGATAATCAACCGGAATGGGATGAAGTTGGTTACCTTTCTTTTTTGAGCAACCAAACAGGTCGTTCAAATACAGCATTCAATTCACCCTTAGCTTCCAGTTTTTCTACCTTGCCCGATGCAGCTAATCTTGAACAAATTGTACTGGCTGATGTAGGTGCAAACCTCAACCCCGATTTGGTTGACGAGCGTATCATCAACGATGTAATGAATAGAACACCAACCAATGTAAAATACGTACAAGGAACCGATGCAAATAATTGGAATGGTACCTCAGAATATTATGGAATTATTAATGACCCATCAGAAGTTGGTGGTTGGCCCGCATTAACACCAATGGCAAGTATACCGGCTGATAGCGATAATGACGGCATACCAAATACCTGGGAGCTTTCAAATAATCTAAACCCAAATAATGCTGCCGATGCACTGGCAGATTATGGAAACGGTTATCCATATATAGAAGTTTATCTTACAGAGTTAACCGGCGAAGGTGTACCAGATGTCGGAGAACCTGTTGCCCCAATTGGCTGCCCAACAAGTATAGTTGCCAACGGTAATGTATCCTTTGAAGAACCATTACCGGCAGG
>CALHDG010000215.1 GCA_938023075.1 uncultured Chitinophagales bacterium | reverse complement strand
GCATCAATTCTATCGCTTAAGGCAACAGCAAAGGTTTGAGAATCATAGCCAATATAGCTGATTTCTATAACCGCAGTTTCGGGTTCTTTTATTTTAATAGCAAAGTTGCCATCAAGATCGGTTACGGCACCATTGGTAGTGCCCTGTTCCACCACATTGGCTCCAATTAGCGGTTCTCCGGCATTGTCTAATACAGTACCGGTTATGGTTTTTTGTGCATAGCTGTAAGAAGCTAGCACACCAACCATCAATAATAATAACATTATTTTTTTCATAAACTTCTTTTTTAGTTATTCAATTTACTAGTTGAAAAATATTTTTAAGTAGCTAAAATAGTTAATTTATATGTTAAAACCATACTATTAATGCCTAAAATGGGTTGACTAGAGTTAATAAATGAAGTCTCAACAATAGTTATTTTTATTAAATTGATGATTTTCAATTCTTTGTAAAGTTACTAGATTTCATTATTTTACTAAATATTTGTTTTTGTGATACTGTTCAAGTAGTATAAATTGTAAATAACAAAACTTGTCATCTCGACCGAAGGGAGAGACCTTACAAAATACCTGATTTTCTTTAAATTGAGGGAGGATTACTCATTTTATTCGAAATGACAGAATTTTTAATGCCTTTCCTGTTTTTGATTACCCCTGTTTTTTTATTTTTCTACGAAGAACCGAAGGTTGCAAACTAGCCCCGATTGCAGCGGTTATGCCATTTTGCGGGGGTTTTGCAGCGTTGGCAAATGGCATTTGAGCGGAAAGCGGGACGAGTATTATTATAACGATAAATGGTTTCGCTTCAAAAAAAATTATGCAAAAGTCTTCGCTACTTTATAGTTTAGATAAACTTGTCACCAATATGGTGCAGGTTCTTTTTTCATCAAAAAAAACTAAACACAAAAATCTATTTTACTTAAAAGTATACTTTAACCCAACATTAAAATTGAGTTGGTGAACATTTGTTTTTATATCGGTCACATCCCAATTGGGTTGTCTGCTCCAAGTCCATTTAGGTAATAAGGTAAGCGACAAATTTTCTGAGAACTGATAGCCTAAAAGCGGGCTTATTCTAAGCCCAACACTAAATGGTTTAAAAAGTGCTTCGTCATCATTTTTTGAAAATACAATAATTTCACCATCAGCATCAATGGTTTTTCCTGTTTGATTTTTAATAAAATTAAACACCGTTCCAACAGTAATGCTGTAATTTAAAAGGTTACGGTTTTGTTGTACACCCACTTCAAATGGCACACTTATTTGTTCAAATTTATTGTGGTGCAATACTGTTCGAGTGGAAGTTGCATTTACCAACGTATCTTTATAAAAGCGGTTTATTACGTTACCTGTTTCGGCATCTACGGCAATTTTTACTAATTCATTTTTTTTGAGTATTTGAATTGGTTTCATCTCCGAGTAATCTAATGTTGACCAAAGTTGATGATACTCTATACCACTTTTAAGCAACCAACGGTTATTAAAAACTATTGTTGTTTGTATACCAAAGCTTCCTCCGGCATCTAATTTGGTAGTGGCGTTTTTCAAATTGGCTAATTGGCTAAAAATGTTAGCCTTATGTTTTCGGTAAAGCATATTGATACCACCAATAAACCCTATATTTAACCGGATTGACGGATTTTCGTTTGTTTTATCTTCAATAATTTTTATGTAGGATGCCGTTGATAAAATGGATTGGTTAAAAGGTTTTAACAAACTAATTTTTGGTTGAAGTAAAGCTACACTTGTTTTACCGGTGTTGTCAACAAGCGTTACCTGTTTGCTTACTTTGGTGTTTTTGTTTAAAATTTCTGCTGTGGCGGCAGTATCTAAAATTTTGTTTGCCGGGGTATTAGAATTATTTGGTATAGATGTAGCAGAAGTGCCAGAATGATTTTTTAAGGCAGTAGAAGTTGAACCGGATTCATCGGTTAAGGTAGAAACAGCTTCTGTTGTTAAGTCAGTTAATGAAATTGGCTCTTTGTTAAAGGTATTCAATTCAGTTAGCGAATTAGCAGGTTGAGCTTTTGTATTTTCTTTTAAATATTGATGTTTTACTACCTTGTTTTTTTGATGGCTATGCGGATTAGCCGAACTTGTTGAAGGAGTGTTAGCTGTTTTAACAGCTTGGTGCTTTTTTATATAATTTTGTTGGGCAGTTGTTTTTATGGTGCCGGTGGTATCTGTATTTTTCTCGGTGTAATCAGTAATATTTTCATCTGCATTTAAAAGAGCAGTAGTGGTTTCATTTTGTTGGTTTTGTAAAATGGCTTTATAGCGGCTGTCTGTTTTTTTAATTATTATATAATTATTCGATTTGAAATAAACAAATCCTAATAACACTACTAAAAGCAATAAAAAACCTGACCCGGCAATCCATTTTTGGAAGCCGGAAAAGCCATTAGAAGGCGGCGGAATAGTATCTAATTCATTAGAAATAGAATCCCACAAACCATCGGTATCAAAATTATCATTAGCTAACTCTTGGTTGCTAAATCTTTTTTTCAATTCATTTTCTATATGTTTCATCCTGTTTTTTATTTTTTGGCAAAGTAATAGTTTGAGAGGCTTGGTCAGTTTTATCTTTGCTGTTGAACGTTTTTTTCAACCACTCCCTTGCTCTTGACAGCCGTTTTCGCGACAACGTTATCGTAATGCCCAACATTTTCGCTATTTCAAGATGTTTGTAACCATCAATCACATACAAATTAAACACTGCAAAATAATTAACCGGCATTTGCTTTAATATTACAAGCAGATGCTCATCCGTCGATTCTTCTACCACCTGCGGTAAACAAATAATTTCGTGCTTGTTTAAATCAAATTCTTCATTGGCTTCACCAATTATCCGTTTATTATAATTTAAACAATCATTAACTACTATTTGCGCTGCCCAATTTTTTAATGGGGCTTTGTTGGGATTATATTGATGGATGTTTTTAAAAATTTTGACAAAACTCTCTTGCAAAACATCTTTCACAAAAGAAGTATCTCTAAGATATCGATAAGCAACAGCCCGTAAATAAGGCAACAACAACTTATATAAGTCTTGTTGCGATTTACGGTTATTTAATTTGCAAGATTCTATTAAGTTGTCGCTTACATTCATTTTAATTGACTTTTCAATTCAATTGAACCATATCTCAACCTTTCTAAGGCACTTCAAAATACACCTCAACAAAACAATAATTCGCATCAATAACTACCACAAGGTAAGTAGTGCCGCTCTCAACAGTAATAGTTGGTTCTGATTCGCCGGTAGACCATTGATACAAATAAGGAGGTGTACCGCCAAATCCTACAGCGGTTAAAGTGGTACCAGCATTGTTTAACTCAAATGTTGCCCCTAAAGAATTACAATTTTCAGTATGGTCAATTATAACCGAATCTTTAGTAATACAGCCTTCACTATCGGTAATCAGCACCTCGTAAACACTATATTCTTTTGGTATAATTGAGTTCGTTTCTTCGCCTGTTGTCCATTGAAATGTGTATGGTGGTGTGCCGCCAATTAAATTTACAGCCAAGGTATCATACAAGGCTAAATTACCATAAATCTCGGCAGTAAAATTAGTACACAATTCTGTAATATCTACTTCAATAGATGCATTGGCAATACAACCTGCACCATCAGTTATGCTAAGTTCGTAAATGCCACTTTCTTTTGCAACAATTGCTTTTTCACTTTCTCCGGTAGACCATTGATAGTAAAATGGTGCCGTGCCATTGCTTAAGTTTGCCGTTAATAAACCGCTCGAATCTTGAACTATAGATAAGCTTAAATTGCAAGAAACAATTTCGGGAACAATCTCCTCCTCTTCAATTACAGCAGTATCAATGTTTTCTTTTTCACAAGAAACAAAAAGAATAAGGCAGATTATAAACACCGTATAACTTAAATTATAATTCATGCAATAAAATATAATTATTTTTAATGAAAATTGCAGCACTTAAAAATGCCACAAAAATATTTGGATTTTGAAACTTGGTGTTGCAAACCGGGTCGTTCAATAATTTTAACCAACTTTCAAAATCCAAATAAAAATTAATAGCCACTAAATCAACAAATTTGTTTAACCCATAAAGTAGTTGACCTTTTGCATTATTTTTTTTGAAGCGAAACCTTGCAGCATCAAAATAACCTCGGTCCCGCTTTCCGCTCAAATGCTGCGGCTACACGGCAAAATCTGCGCTTCAGGCAGCATAACCGCTGCAATCGGGGCTAGTTGGCAAACTTCGGTTCTTCGTAAAAAAATAAAAAACCAACGCACTCGAAAACAGAAAAGTATCAACCACTTTAACAAACTCTGCCCTATATTCTTATACTTTTTTCAAAATGTACTTTACCCGGTTTCTGCCAAAAGGTTGCGAAAGTTGCATCTCTTCCCCTACCAATAAAATAACTATTCTTGATGAAGCATTACCTAAATCAACTTCAAAATAACCGCCAACAGTAACCGAACCAAATCTCATATTATCAATTGGGTAAGCATTTAACACTTCAAGCCCGTCGTTTGCAATTAACTGAATAGTTTCATTTG
>CALHDG010000214.1 GCA_938023075.1 uncultured Chitinophagales bacterium | reverse complement strand
TTGATATACAGATCATCTTCGCCATAATTAGTAGGATATTTTTTTTTTAGATAATTTACCGTTAAACACGTAGTAGGTAATTGGCTGATTAAGCCCCAAGCTTCTTCAATGGTAAAATAACTTAAACGAAGTTTGGCAATTGGTTTCGTAAAATTGAGCGGCAACAAATTTTTATAGTTGTCATCATCAAACAAAATTATTGAGCCTGAGTTTGCCATTTAAGTTATAAAAAAAACCCTCCTAAATAGGAAGGGTTTCTATAATTTAGCTTAGATTTTTATGATTCTTTTGGAGCTTCTTCCGTTGAAACTTCCGGCATGGCTTCTTCTGCGTTTATTTCTTCTGTTTTAGCCACACTTTTTTTGCCGTAACGTTTGTTAAACTTATCAATTCTACCGGCAGTATCTACAAATTTCATTTTACCGGTAAAAAAAGGATGCGATTTGTTAGAGATTTCTAATTTTACTAATGGATATTCTTTGCCGTCTTCCCAAACAATAGTTTCTTTGCTTGGCGCAGTAGAACGGGTTAAAAAAGAATGATCGCAAGAAAAATCTTTAAAAACTACAAATCTATAATTATCCGGATGTATATCTTTTTTCATTATCGTTACTTTTGACGTGCAAAGGTAAGTAATTCAATTGAAAGGTGAAGTATATTTTAACGCTTTTTTGTTTGGCTAGTATTTTTGAAGATGTTTGGGCGCAAACATACCCGAAACCTGTGCTAGGTGATGTTCAATACCATTATTTTTTGGGTAGAATTGTAAAACATACTAGCGACTTTATACCCAACATTACCGAAAATACGCAATGGCACGAATTGAGTTTCCGTTTTTTTACCAATGGTTCAAAACAATGGCATCGAGCGCACGGCTTACCGAAATTGAGTTTAAGTGCAGTATATGCCCAATATGGCGATGCTGCTATTTTTGGCAAAAGCTACAGTGCATTTGCCGGTTTAACTTACAGCAAAAAATTAAAAAATAGCTTTAAACGATTTGAACAACACTTAAATCTAAAGTTCGGCATCAATTATAGTACGACACCTTATAATCGTTTTACGAACCCGACAAATAATGCCGTTGGTTCGCATCTTAATTTAACGGCAAAAATTGACTATGGCTATGCTTATCAATTTAGTGAACAGCTTCATTTGCTATTGCTGTTATCTGTAAAACATCATTCAAACGGAAGAGTTGAAACGCCTAATAAAGGTTTAAATGTTATGGGTGGTCAAATTGGTTTACAATTTAAAGTGAATGACCGTAAGCCTGAAAAACATGCTGAAATGCCATCTTCAAAAGAGCTGAATAAAAAACATCAATGGGTATTGAGTATAGGTTATGGAAGGCATGAGTTGGTTAAAGAATATAATGGACCCAAATATCCGGTTTATGTTGTTGGTGCCTTCGCTCAAAAAAGGTTGAACCATTTGTTGATGCTTAATTATGGAGTAGAATATGTTTATTTTAAATCAGCCTATCATGCCATAATTGATAATGCTATTGTTCTAGAATACCCACATTGGCATGCCAGTAAAATTTCACCATACGTTGGTTTAGATGTATTGTATGGGCGGTTTGCAATTGCGGCTTTAATTGGTTTTTATCCTTACAAGCCCATTTTAACTGCTGGACGATTTCCAACCAAATTTGGTTTTAAATACTATGTGCATTCCAATGATGAACAAAATAACAACAACTTTTTTATTGCCGGTTATTTAAAAACGCACTATGCCGTTGCGGAATATTTGGAGCTTTCGATTGGGTGCCGGTTTGATGGAAACCGGTTTAAGAAATAAAGCTAAAACCTTGGGCAATTAAGTTCTTTTTTGCTCAAGCGTAAGTTGGTTTTGAATAAATAGGAAATGTTGAGTTGCAAAGTATTTATCGGTTGTAAGTAAAAAGTGCCATCAATATCTTTAGAACCATACGATTGTAAAGATTGATTATAGATCAGTTCAAAAACAAACTCATTAAATTGATAACTAGCTGAATACGCTATTCCTAAATCTTTAAAAATAGGTTTTTCGTCATAAAATTTTTTGGCATCATTGCCATACAGGAAACTTGTACCAATGCCAATACTAAACTTTTCAAAAAATATATAATTAAGATATGCTGTAGATAGCAATTGATTAATGGTAAAATATTCTTTAGTACACCAAAAACCGCACGTAGGTATAGCGTTTTCACTTTTAAGAAATGAGGAATTTAACGACACAAAAAATGATGGGTTTATGGCAATTTCTATCTTAATTCCAATTGTTGGTGTAAGTCTTGATTTTTTTTGTAACTTATCAACGGAATAAGCACTTAATGAATCAACTACCAAAAGGGGCTTTATCGATTCTACATAGGTTTGGTTTAACCCAACTGTTGGACCAATTGATAGTTGGGCATTAATAAACGGACTGTAAATAATCAATAGAAAGATGACTATAATTTCCCTCATAATTTAAATGTATCAAAAAATTTCAGGGTTTGCAAATAGGAATTGTTCAACCGCATTAATGTTTCGATATGAATCAGTTTTCATACAAATCTACAACACGTTTATAAAGGTTGTTGATACTTTACTGTTTACGACTGCTATCGTTTTTTATTTTCTACGAAGAACCGAAGTTTTTAGATTAGCCCCGATTGCAACGGTTATGCTGCCTGAAGCGCGGATTTTTTGCAGCGTTGCCGCAGCATTTGAGTGGAAAGCGGGACTACACTTTATAGGTGTTTCTACCGTTTCGCTTCTAAAAAAAATATAGCTATTTGTTCGTCAGGTTAATATTGTTCGCATTACAAATGCTGGTGTTTAGATCATCTTGATTACAAATCGGGACGATTGGATGCCTGACCAATCTATTTTTGCCGTTGCTTAAAATAAATCACATCCGATTGATTCATATCGGCATTTAAAATGAACCGCTGTTTGCGTTTGCCGTCATCTACAATAATAGCTACGGTGTTGGGTGGATAATCGCCGAGGTTGTGCGCATATAACAACAAATAACCGGGCGTAGTTTTGCCGGCTTCCATAAACACATCTACCTGATGTTTGGAGTGGTCAATTTCAAATTTTTCTAAAATCCAATTGCCGTTATAGTTTAACGATACAATATCGCCATCATCTTTTTTATGATCGTAAACGGTAATGCTTAATCTCGTACTATCTACCGTAATGGTTTTCCCTTTTTTTACTTTCCGGTTGCGTACTTTTTTAATTTTGTTTTTCCGGTTCCATTTAATTTCAACGGGTTGTTTATCTAATTGGGCGAAGTTGGTGTTTAGGGTTTGCGCCTGCTCAACAACCAATTCTTCTTCTTTTACTTTGGTCAGATGAATTTTGCCGGGAATACATGCCACATCGCTTAAGTGTCCAAGCCCTTTCCAATTGCCTTCCAAATGATCGGTGTTTTGGGTTTCATAAAAAGATAAGGTTGCGGTTTTTAAACAAGTTTCTACATGCCGCAAACTTTTATTCGTATTCACGTAGTCCTCAACCCGCACATCCTGATAAGTTAAGACACCTTTTTCCCAAGTACCTTCAAAATGCTTATCATACCAAAGATAGCCCTGATTGTTAGCAAACTTTGCCCGGCAAAACAAGGTGCCTTTTACGGCGTTGCCCTTTTGTTTTATATCAATCAGCATTTTACCTTTTACGCCTTCAAACTCCGGTTGACCTATCCAATTTAATTGGCTCACCTCGGCTTCCCACAATCCGGATAAATCTATGTGTGCATAGCTGTTGGCTTTGGCTCTTTCGCTGTCTTTCTTTTCAGGAAAATCTACCACTACTTGTGCCCAACTCGTTATACTAAAAATGGAAAGCAATACTAAAATGATGAAAGTCCATCTGACAATTCTAAAAACTGACAATTGAGGTATTTTAAGGTGAAAAATTTGCATAATCTAAAAAATCAATAATTGAATAATAAATGAATGTGTAATTTTTACGTTAAAAGTTAAACTGTTGCCAAAAATTTTGATTGCTGTTTTTCGCTCTTTTTGACTTTATGATACTCTTCTGAATAAAAAAATGGGTACTGCTGTTGCGCAAGGTGTTTTGTTTTTCTGGTTCGTTTAGCCAATAATTGTTATTCACAATGCTGTTAAAACCTCTCGAATGTAGTACTCCTATAGCAAAAGCACCTTTGTTAATACTTAAGGTGCCTCCAATTAAGTAACCCCAATCATTTTGTACAAATGGGGAGCTTTCATTATTTTGTACCGGCAAGTCGCTCAAAAACGTTTCGGTAATATTTCCATCTACTTCAACTTGTTGATTGCCACCAATAAGATGCCCATAATATAAACCGGCATTAAAATATAAGCCTAAGCCAATGGGTTTTAAACCGGTTAACGCTTGTGCTCTCAGGTAATGTAAATTATTGGAAACCTGGTTATTTGCGCTAATCACTTCATTAAACGATTGCCGGTGAAAGAGCAACTCCGGCTGCAGATATATTTTTCGCTCAATGTTCCAACGGAAGTATAAACCGCCTTGCCAACTGCGTTTTTTGGTAAAGGTTAAGTTTGTTCCTTTTACATGGCTTCTGCCGGTAGCTAACTTTACTCCAAATCGCAAAGCGTTCTCGCTGTATTTTACTTTGTTAATGTTTACATCTACTGTTGGGCGATTGGGGTTGGGTGCCGGTGGTTTTGGAGTGGCTTGTGGTTTTAAATCGGCTTTTTTTATTTCGGTTACAGTAAACTCGGGTTCTATGGCACCTTGTATGCCTTTAATATCTTTGTATACTTCCCATACGATGGTTTTGGCTGGTCCGGCAGTTACTTTGCCAATGTCGCCACGTAACGTTTTGGGTGTGATGTAGCTTCCGTCTTCTTGTTTAAATTGTAGCTTAACGAGGTATACCGCTTTGCTGTTGCCGGTTAAATCATACTCAACCATTAACTGCTCATCGGTAGTACTAACTTTTACATTGGCTGCTTTTTGAGCTACCATAAAAGTGGAGGATGCCCATAAAAAAAGAATTAGAAATGAAGGTAGTTTATAAAACATATGCTATTGTTTTTGGTAAGATAATAGTCTATTTAATTAGGACGTAGAAAAATGAAAAAAGATTAATATTTAAAGCAATTTACCAATTATTTATTTGGTTATATTATATTTTGTGCAAGTGAAGTTGGAAGTATAGCCCCGATTGCAGCGGTTATTACCTGGAGCTTGCGGAAGGTAATTTGAGCGAAAAGCGGGGAGCGCGTTTCTCAATTACATGGTGGGTTCGCTTCTAAAAAAATAATTATATTACGTATTCGAAAATTTATTAAGGGTTAATACAATTATCTTCTTCTAACAACACATTTGAAAAATCATACTGTTCAACAAGTGGCATAGAAAAATCGATTGCCTGATTAATCGTTTGAAGTTCCTCCCATTTGTTATTGTTAAAGTTAAAACTTGTGATGCTGTTGCGATCTTGCGAAGAAACATAAATCACTTTCTTTTCGTTTTCAAGGGTTACCACCGATAAGCATAAATTGCGTTCACCAATGGCATGGTTGCTGTATTCTGAAACCTGATCGACCACCTGAAGTTTCCCTTCGGTTATTTTAGCGATCTTTAAAATGCCGCCAATATGTGGGGTTTGAATCCAAGCCAATTCTATGTCATCAGTAGCATCTAAATTGGTGATGGCAACAATATTCAACCATCTGTTTCTAATACCTATTTCGGGTACGAAAGCGTATTCGTATAAACCATCTTCATTCAACTTGTAAATGGCAATGCCTGCACCTTTGCTTAAGTTTGATCGGATGCAGATGATTTCCAATGACACATCTTCATCAACGTTGGCTAAACGCGGTCGTATATCTTCAAAAACATAATTATTATCTAACTCCAATGAATAGAATGTTCCATCTACTACTACAACCAATTCGGCAGCTTCAATTGCATCGCCCATAATGCCGTGCGCATATCTATCCGTTGGTGAAGCATATTGTGCGAACATCTTACCATCTTTACTAATGGCAATTTCTTGCTCAGGCAGTTGCTTATAATTGGTTTTTAGTTTAGATAAGATGGAATCGATATCATTCTCAATATGCGGCATTTCTTCCATTGGTGGATTGGGTAAGTCAGGCATCCTATCTTTCGATTTGTTACAAGCATATAGGCATAATAACATCAAAAAAAGGAATAAAACAAACTGTACATTTTTCATAAACTCTTTTAATCTTTTCTGTAAGATAGTACCTTTCATAGTTTGGTTTGTTATTTTGAGCAAAAGTAATTGGTTTTTGTAACATTCCTAAACATAATGGAGTTGCCAAATTACTGAACATATGTTTAAATTAACTGTTTATATGATGATGCATAACGAAAAAATCTTAAAAATTGGGATGGCTCAAATAGCGCCGGTTTGGTTAAACAAAATCAAGACGATCGAAAAAATACAATCATATATAAAAGAAGCAGGAGAAAAACAATGCGAATTGCTGGTGTTTGGTGAGGCATTGCTGCCGGGTTAT
>CALHDG010000213.1 GCA_938023075.1 uncultured Chitinophagales bacterium | reverse complement strand
GCTTCGCGTAACAGCTCAATTTGTTGTTCCTTTTCACTTAACAATCGCAAGCCAGCTCTTATCACTTCGCTTGCAGAAGCATATCTACCCGATTCAATACTTTTATTAATAATGCTTTCAAAATGAGTCCCTAATGTGACTGATGTATTTTTCGACATATTTTTTCTTTTACTGCAAATATACCAAAAACTGGTATTGCATGAAATATTTAAAAAATTGGATACTTCTATTTTAGCAGACTGGTCAATAAGATATTATTTATCGACAAGTTTATTTCCGTTTCAAAGCCTTAACAATCCGTTCGTCGTTATTACCAAATCATTCATAATTAATTGATGGGGGAACGATTTTAATTTCAAATTCATAAAATAATTATAATAATAATTTATTGACTGTTAAAGATTTCCTTTGAGCTCAATACCTATGTTTATTAGTGGGTTTTTAAAAGCAGCCTGTAATGTTGACATACTTTCTACCATAAAATTTATCATCAGTTCCCAATCTTTCTTTTCGTAGAGACTCACATCATTTAACTCTTGTTTTATTCTACTGGATTTACCTTCGTTCAATCGCTCCCATTCTAAATCTCCAGTAACTGCTTCTATCTTATTTTTTTGCTTTAAAAGTTCATCAAAAATGAATTTATTTTCGTTGGTATTGGGTCTGGAAATATAAACCTCAGTCCTTGCATATTTTTGAGAAACAACAAAGTTAAAGCCAACTCCACTTAAACCAGCTCCCACTTAAACCAGCTCCCATTTTAATTGCAATATTTTTTGAAGGACTTAAATTACTAAAGTGCTTACTATTTTCATTTAGCTTTTTAATAAGTTGTTGCCAATACTCATACCTAAATTTGTGTCTTTTATTAGTCTGTTGCTGTGTGGCATGGTTTTCTTTAGTTTTCTCTGCCATTTTTATGGTGTATTCTTCGGCTTCTTTTAGCGGTATTATTTGCTCTATATTTATGAAAATTTCTTTATTAAAAGTGTAAGGTGTTACTTTAAAACATTGAACTTTTAGATTGTAGTTTGAGAGTAACCACATTACAGTTGAAGTAACTTCTTTTCTGTAGCTGCCTGAAATGAGTATAATTCTTTGAGTTTGATTTAATTCTATTTCGTCGAGGTCTTCAATTTCTAAAAAGTTAGTTAACAATGTTTCGCTATCAACCTGAACGCCTTTTTTGTTAAGGTAACTTTGAAAAATATCTTTAATTTGAAGCTTAGTTAAACTGGAACAATATGAAGCATATTTTAATGCTTGCCAAGTAACATCCTTTCCACTATCATCTAATTTGTTTTCAATTATTACCAAGTTACCAAGCTTATCTATAGCTAATAAGTCAAGCCGTTCACGAGTGTCATTAAAACCGTCAAATTCTTTTTGAATAAAAAGCAATTCCTCGCCAAGTGACTCACTATTTTCTTCTAACCACTCTTGTAAGTTTTCTCTTTCTTTTATTCCAAGATTTGAAAAGCTGTTACTTTCAACCTTTTTAATTGTGTTAGTTGTAGAATCTACTTTGTACATAATATTGTTTTCAGTAAACAGATAAAAATTAACTACCAACCAACTCAGAATGCATGTAAACAAAATCAGGACAAATATCATATTCACACGAAATCATATTGCCATGTAAATCTTTCATTTCAGCAACGCCGTCCCAATACAACTCTCCAAGTGAGCCAACTTTTACCTTGTTAAAAACATCTTGACTTAAAATCTTATTGGTGTACTTTTTATCTTTAGCCAATGATTGCTCTACATCAAAAAGCCTGTTTTCACCATTTTTAAAGGAACATAAAATCTTATAAGATTCTTGAATAGCTATTTTTGTTATTTTATTCATATTTTATCTTAGAGGTTGAATTTTGTGAAAATCTTTTGAATCCCACATTTGTTGTAGTTCATCTTTATGAATTTCCGCCCAAGCTTTAACCAACTTTAGTTTGCTTATTGGCAAATCTCCATTTAGTATTTCACCGTTGCTCACTCGAATATTGGCTTCAAATTCACCGTACTTCACTTTAAAATGCGGTGGATTATGGTCATTGAAAAACATATAAACAACAATTCCGTAAAATCTACTTATTTCAGGCATAGCGCAAATTATAAAAAATATAGATTAATTGCTACATTATTTCCGTTTCATTGCCTTTACAATCCGTTCATCATCTATCACCAAATCATTCATAATTAATTGATGTGGAAAGGTGTTTAACTTCAATGTTTTAAACTCGTTATAAATATGGAGTAGTGATTTTGCTTTAATTAATGCCACACTAAAATCCATTTCAACCGAACACTCCGAAACAAAATCATCGCTAAACTCGGGCGCAACTATAAACGATTTAATAACCGTATGACCTTGTTTGTGTATGGAGTTAATGTATGATTTTAGTTGCCTGCTAATGGAGGAATATTTGTTGTAACCTCTTTCTTTAATTGATTTACATTCAATAAGCAAAACATTATTGTTGGTCAAGTTAATTAAAATATCAATTTGATCTTTACTGGTGTTAATATTTTTGCGTAAAGTTTCATCTACCTTAAAACCTAATTCGTTAAATATGGCTTTGGTTAATTCCTCAAACTTAACACCAAGATTAGCCTCTTTTATTACAATGCCGTTTTCTTTTAGTTGGTTTAAATTTCTATTCGCAATATGTTCATAGTTTTCTAACAACAAGTTTTTAGTGTCTTTGTAAGCATCTAAAATATTGCCAATTTAATCACCTCTCATTGATATACTTTTAGCCGTACAAAATTTTCTAATCAATTCATCGGGCAACACGTATAATATATCTTTCGGTTTAATATTTAAATCTAATAACAGTTTGCTCGACAATACATTTTCTTCTTGCAATGCATATTCATTTTTTATAATACTATTGCATTTGGACAAATTATTGCCTAAATCATTTAACAAAGTATTATATCCATCTAAAGAAATAGCTACCCGATCATCTTCCTCACGCTTGTTATAAAAGGCAACCAAATTTTCTACTTTTTGCTTTAAGGTCGTTCCTTTTATGTGTTCTTTAATGCTTAATTTCTTTTCAATAGAATCATTAAAAAACCGCTTCTTTTCACTAAGGTTTACGCCCTCTTTATGAATGCCATTTGCAAAAATTCCGTAAATACCTATGCCTTCATTAATTATTGATTTAATCTTTTCTTCGCTGCTTAAACTTCTTTTTATGTTGTGCTTTTTGGCAATTAAATTAAGTTGTGGGTCTCTTAAAGTTTTCAAAATTCGCCTAACGTATTTGTCCGCTACAATTCTACCTCTTATGTTTCTAAGTAGCGTAACCATTTCGTCCGGCACATAAATCACTTTATTCTTTTTAGAATATAAAATGATACCTGCCTTTTTTAAATAGTCAATCAAATCATCAATATCTTTTTTCTTTAGTGGTAAAATTTGATAGTTGATTAACTTAATTTCTTCTTGCGATAAATCCAACTCATCTGCCAAACGTACCAATATGCTTTGTTCATCGCTGGTTATTTTGGAATCTAAGTTGTTCTTTAAATCGTTGGTAAAAGCAGTTTCTACGCAAGCCCTGTAAACCTTGTAATCTCTTACTCTTAAATCATCACTTTCATCATCAATCAAATCAGCAAAACCACTAATATTTTTTTTGAGTTTATTTATATCTTTTCGGTACAAATCATACATCCACTCTCTCGACATAATGCAATTACCATCACGAATTAAAATATCAATCAGCACATCAAACTGATTTGATGTATTTAAAAATTCTTGTTTTAGTAAGCTGCTATATTCGTTGGAAATTAAGTCGAAAATTTTAGTTACACTTTCATCATCAGCGTTTTTTATTGCCCCTTCCACTTCATCTAAAATCTTATTGATTTGCTTTTCGTTTGTCGGTTTGTCATTTATAATATTGGCAATATTTCTTATAAAAGAGTTTTTTTCGATAATCCCAAGTTTAGCTAATATTTTTTCTAACTTCATTTTTAAGTAGTTGGTTAAGAAAGTAGATATGATAAAGTTACTTTATCAAGGCTTAAAAATAGTAAAATATTTGAATGTATTTTTTTGATTTAATTTCAAATCAAAAAACTTTCGTAAATCTCATTTACTTTTTTGTTGAGTTCGGTTATAAGTGGGTTATCATTATTAAATTCCGTTTCCTTAGTCTTTAAATAATTTACGCATCTTCTATATTGTCTATCACATTTTATTTCGCCTTTAACTTTCTTTTGGGCTAAGGCTGCTAAAATTATATGGTCTATTTCGGGGGCAACTTCTTTAACCATTGCTGCACGTAGTTTGTCTATGTCTTTTGTTCCGTTAATTTCAAAATCAGTTGCCATTTCTTTTATTTTTTCAATTTTAAAATAGTGCTGTTTCCAACGAAGCAAAAGTAAGTTATAATTGTTTGGTTCGGTAATTTGTTCCAGTCTTGGTTTTTCAATTTGCAATACCGATGCTGGTTTCTTTACCTTCAATTCATACCGTAACTGGTTCACCTCTTTTTTATAAAAAGTAGTTAAATAGTTGCCGTATTTAGTGCCGTAATTAATACCGTCTTTTTTAAGTTGTGGGTATTGCTTACCTTTTTTTGCAAATAGTGGAAAGTAAATTTTAGGGTCGCCTACTACTTCAAAACTATTACTTACATCCAACCTTGTAACCTTTGCTTTTTGTATAGGTAAATGTAAATAGTCGCTTAGTTTTTCAATAGCTTGTTTTGTTTGTTTTGCTCCTATGCAATATGTGTTGTCATTATTCCAATACTCTGAAATGCTACCAATTAAAGAAATAAAATAGTCATTCGCTAATACCGAATAATTATCTAACTTACCGATTAAACCACCTTTGCGGTACGGCTTTACATTGTTAAGAAATTGCGCTGTATAGTCCGCTTTATTTCTAATGTACAATTTGCTATTTAGGCTATCAAACATTAATTCGGATAATGCGTTTTTAGGGGCTTCGCCAATGGTAAGGGCGTGGTAGTGGCTTTACCTACTTTCGTTTAAGGGGTTTCACCTGCGAGCGTTTATGTTTTTTTCTTTTTTCTTTAGTTCGGAAAACGGACAAAATTTGTCCTAAAACCTTGTTTATATTATGTAGTTTTTAATGATAACGTTGATTGCTTTTTTGTTGTTGATTCATAAATGTTGAATAAATCAATTTGTTTATGTGTTTAGGTACAACATAATAGTAAAAGAAATAATATACTTTTAAATGTTCGGCATCAAATGGGTTGTATGTACCAAAGTCTAAAAGCAATGTGCTTTTTTTCCTGTTTGGCTCTCTAATGTCACCGCTAAACATTCCATCTTTTGCCGTTTTAAATAAGCCTGTCAGTTTTTCACCGCCTGAATGGTTTTTAGTATTTACCCTTACCATTGGATTACATAAAAACAAAGGTGCTGCACACGGTTTTATCGGCAACTCTAAACGTAAAAACTTAGGTATGCTTATGGTATCGTTTGGCTTATCTTCTTTAGGTTCAAAAGCATATACACCGCTTTCAATGGATGTGTAGTTGATGGTTTGATATTTTGGCATTTTCATAATAGTTTCAATTGTTGGTTAACAGGTTTATACTGTGGATTGCAGGTAATGTAGTTTGCAGACCGTTTGCTACTTTGGCAAATATCTTTTTTCACAATCCATAAAATTTTTCTTTTTTCTAAGATGCGTTTGTAGCGTGTGCCGTTCTCAATTGGGATGTCCAGCACTTTGCAAACCATTTTGTTGGTG